>JACUUQ010000325.1 GCA_014859175.1 Lutibacter sp.
TCTGTGGCATTTTTAAAAAGTGCTGCAACATTGACGTCTTTCCAAGTTTCGTGCAAATTTCCGCCCGACATGCATTTGCCGTGTTTTAAAGGGGTTGGAAATCCGCATCCAACCGGACCTTCCCAGTTAAAATGTTTCACAATCTTTTGAATGACTTTAGCAATTGCCTCAGGTGTGGCGGGACTAGGTGTTGGGATTCTTTTTTTTTCGGCAGAAAGTGCGCCAGTTTCAACAGTGACAATTGCGGCTTTTATCCCTGTGCCTCCAACATCAATACCCAATATTTCCATTTGCTAAATTTTTAGTATGCCAATTTAAGGATTAAAAAGTTAAATATTATAAGTTAAATATTATAAGTTAAATATTAAAAGTTAAATATTAAAAGTTAAATATTAAAAGTTTTTTTATTCTCATATCAAACTCATTTTTTTGGAATGGGTTAGGTATTGTGTTAAATCAAAAAAACTCAAAAAAATACAGCATATATAAAAAATACCAAAAACTCAAAATCACATCCTTTCTTCAATCCATTTACTGAATTCGTAAAAATTCTTTGGTGAAACGCCATGGCCGACAGGGAATTCCTTGTAGCAGTGTTTGATGTTCAGTTGTTTTAAAAAAACTGGCGCTTTATTGGCCCATTCAACCGGAATCACCTGATCTACACTTCCGTGGGAAATATAAAAATCCAATTTGGAATAGTCCTTTGCGTTTATAGCTGCAGGCAATAAATCGGGGTTGACATAACCGCTCAATGCGATGATTTTTTGCACTTTCGCCGGATAATTTAAGGCCACGGCATAACTTAAGATAGTGCCTTGGCTAAATCCTAAAAGGAATGTTTTTTCTGGCGAAATGCCATATTTCTGCTGAATTTCATCAATAAAAACAGCGATAATTTCTCTGGCTTTGATGGCTTCGGGCATATCGGAAAACTTTCCTTGCGGACTGTTGAAATGAATCGTGTACCATGAATAACTGCCAAATCCCAATGTTTGCGGGGCTCTTGCGCTCACGATGATTAAATCATCGGGCAATTCGGTTGCAAATGAAAATAAGTCTTCTTCATTGCTGCCATATCCGTGCAGCAAAATGAGCAATGATGTATTTTCTGTGATTAATTTTGGTTCTCTGGCAATATATTGCAATGATAATTTCTCCATAATATCAATATAAAAGTCGCACTTTAGGACGCGACTTCAAAAGTAAATTAAAAATTTGGTTAACCAATTGCTTTAAACCAATCTTGAAATAAATCGCCCACCAACGGAACTCTTTTTTCTTCGCCATTAATGGCTCCCATCAACCCAATAATCCACAAAACAAACAAGCCTATGCCTAAAATTCACGCAGCGAATACTGCATATCTTCCCATAAAAGAAATTCCCAATAAAAAAAGCGACAAGCCAACCATTTGGCGAATATGAAAAGCGGCAAATGAATTGTGTCTATTATTGTTCATCACAAAGGCTATTAAAGTTCCAATCCAGGTAATATAACTGATAATTGCCATCGTTTTTCCTTCTTGAATAGTTCGATTTTCCATAATTTGATTTAGAGCATTAAAAGTTGATTTAAGAATTATGAATTAATCCAAAAACTTGATATTTTCCAGGCCAAACCTTTCCGAAGGAAAGGTAAAAACATTTAACATTTAACATTTAACATTTAACATTTAACATTTAACATTTAACATT
>JACUUQ010000326.1 GCA_014859175.1 Lutibacter sp.
CCAACCACTTTGGAAGCCACAATCAACTCTTCTCTTTTTTGATTTTTCAGCCAGCTTCCAATAAACCGCTCCGTGCTTCCCTGGGTTTCTTTTTTCCCTGGAATTGAGTACATTTCGGCGGTGTCAATAAAATTTATGCCATTTTCAACTGCAAAATTCAATTGTTCATGAGCATCGCTTTCGGTATTTTGTTGTCCGAAGGTCATCGTGCCCAAACAAATTTTACTCACTTTTATGTTGGTGTTTGGCAGCGTGGTGTATTTCATATTGTTGTTGAGTTGTTGAATTGTTTAATCGTGTATTTGTTTGGTGCTGTGATAATCGGATTCAAATGTATAAAAATAAAAAACCAATTTCTATTAAACAGAAATTGGTTTTTTATATAATTTTTAGTTTATATTTTTTTAAAGTTCTACGATTAAACAACGCAACGTCTAAACGATTAAACCTTATTTTAATATCGCTTCTATTCCGGGCAATACTTTTCCTTCCAAACTTTCCAACATAGCGCCGCCTCCGGTTGATACATAACTCACTTTGTCTTCAAAACCAAATTGTTTTACCGCCGCAACTGAATCACCGCCGCCAACTAAAGAGAAAGATCCGTTTTTGGTTGCTTCAGCAATAGAATTTCCTAAAGCAATGGTTCCATTGGCGAAATTTTCCATTTCAAAAACCCCCACAGGGCCGTTCCAAAGGATGGTTTTAGAGGCCATAATCACTTTATGAAAAAGTTCCCTTGATTTTGGTCCGGCATCCAAACCTTGCCATCCGTCAGGAATTTTATCGATATCACATATTTGCGTATGTGCGTCGTTGCTAAAATCATCGGCTGCAATTACATCCACAGGAATGTGAACCTGAACGCCTTTTTCTTTTGCTTTCTTTAATATTTCAAGCGCCAGTTCTTGTTTGTCATCTTCACAAATAGAATCTCCAACTTTTCCCCCAAGTGCTTTAACAAAGGTAAAACTCATTCCTCCACCCAAAATTAAATGATCAACTTTATCTAAAATATTTTCGATAATCGTTATTTTTGAAGACACTTTAGAACCGCCCAATACCGCCAAAACAGGCTTTTCACTGTCTTCCAACACTTTTTTTATGCTGATGATTTCTTGCGCCAACAAACTGCCGAAACATTTATTTTCAGGGAAAAATTTAGCGACAATGGTGGTGGAAGCGTGCGCTCTGTGCGCGGTTCCAAACGCGTCGTTAACATAAACGTCGCCCAATATTGAAAGTTTTTTGGCAAATCCCTCATCGCCTTTTTCTTCTTCCGAATGAAAACGCAGATTTTCAAGCAACAAAACTTCACCCATTTTTAAATCTGCTGAAGCTTTTTCAGCCACTTCCCCAACACAATCGGAAACAAATTTAACGGGAACGCCAAGGATTTCAGAAACCTCATCAACAATGTGTTTTAAGGAATATTTGTCATCAACACCTTTTGGCCTTCCCAAATGCGACATTAAAATAACCGCCCCGCCATCTTTTAAAATTTTATCTATTGTTGGTTTTGCAGCGGCAATTCTGGTGGCGTCGGTCACCTTAAAATTTTCGTCTAACGGCACGTTAAAATCAACGCGAATCAAGGCTTTTTTATCCTTAAAATTAATGTCTTGCAGTGTTTTCATCTGTTTATATTTTATTTTTTATTTGTACAGATGCAGTCGCCATTAATCA
>JACUUQ010000104.1 GCA_014859175.1 Lutibacter sp.
CAAGGAAATGATTAATGGCGAACTGCAGCTGTACCAATAAAAAATAAAATATAAATAGATGAAACCAATGATAAATGTTGAATTATTTAAAGAACTCGTCACATTTCGTAAAATGCTTCATGCCAATCCCGAAGTGTCTGGAAAAGAATACAATACTGCAAAAAGGATTGCTGAATTTTTAAAAACCTGCAAGCCCACCAAAGTTATGGAAAACATAGGAGGAACAGGGATTGTGGCTGAGTTTGATAGTGGAAAATCAGGAGAAACCGTGATGTTTAGGGCAGAATTGGACGCTTTGCCGATACAGGAAATCAACACTTTTTCACATTGTTCAACCATTGATGGCGTTTCGCATAAATGTGGACACGATGGGCACGCAACGGTTTTATTGGGTTTGGCCAGGATTTTAGCTGAACAAAAACCAAAAACAGGAAAGGTATTTTTACTGTTTCAACCTGCGGAAGAAGATGGCGAAGGGGCAAAAGCAGTATTTGCCGACCCCAAATTTAAGGCTTTAAATCCCGATTATATTTTTGCCTTTCACAACCTTCCAGCTTATTCTTTAAACCAAATTGTGGTTAAAAACAATTCATTTACGGCCGCCGTAAAAAGCATCATTATTAAACTACACGGAAAAACCGCTCACGCCGCCGAGCCTGAAAATGGCTTGAATCCGGCACTTGCCATTGCTGAAATTTTGCAGGAATCGGCAAAACTTTCTAACAACGACACAAATCGAAATGATTTTACGCTAATCACTCCAATTCATATTGAAATGGGCGAAATTGCTTATGGAATTTCGGCAGGCTATGGAGAAATACGGCTTACCATTCGCACCTGGAATGAAAAAACGATGGAAAAATTAACTGCTGATTTATCAAATTGCATTGATAAAGTTGCTAAAAATCATCAAATGCCAATCACCAATTCCTGGACACAGGTGTTTTACGCCAACCAAAATGATGATGAAGCTGTTTCGCTCATCAAAGAAGCTGCAACAAATTTGTCTTTTGATATTTTTGAACGAAAATTCCCTTTTAAATGGGGAGAAGATTTTGGCCTTTTCACCCAACATTTTAAAGGCGCGATGTTTGGCATTGGATCGGGCGAAGAAAGTCCGTCACTGCACAATCCCGATTATGATTTTCCGGATGAAATTTTACCCAACGCCATCCAATTGTTTCATCAAATAAGTTTACGCATTTTATCATGAAATCCCTTCACACCACACATTTAGAAATCAGTAAATCGGCACTGGAGCACAACATTCAGTTTTTAAAAAATTACATCGGCAACGGCGTCCAAATATCTTCCGTTGTAAAAGGCAATGCCTACGGTCACGGACTTGAAGTTTTTGTTCCGTTGGCAGAACATTGCGGCATCAATCATTTTTCGGTATTTAGTGCAGATGAAGCTTTGCGCGTACATAACGCAAGTACCAAAAACAGCACGGTAATGATTATGGGCTTAATCAACAATGAGCAATTGAAATGGGCCATTGAAAACAATATTGAGTTTTATGTTTTTGAAATTGACCGTTTAGAAAAGGCACTTGAAACGGCTAAAAGAATTGGGAAAATGGCCAAAGTTCATATAGAAGTGGAAACCGGAATGAACAGAACCGGATTTGCGCAAAACCAGCTTCCGACAGTGTTAAAATTGCTAAAAAATAATCCTGATTACCTGTTTTTTAAAGGTCTTTGCACGCATTTTGCCGGGGCGGAAAGTATTACCAATTATTATCGAATTCATAAACAACAACAGGTTTTTAAGAAGGTTTTAAAAAAAGTGGCAGCCGCTGGTTTAACACCCGAACAAAAACACACCGCTTGTTCGGCAGCCGCTTTGCGCTATCCTAAATTTCAAATGGATATGGTAAGATTGGGCATTATTCAGTATGGATTTTTTCCAAACAAGGAAATTTTGATTGAATATTTAACCAAAAAGAAAGAGACCGTAAATCCTTTGAAACGCTTGATTTCGTGGAAAAGTTGTGTTATGGATGTAAAGAAAGTAAAAACCGGAGAATTTGTTGGTTATGGAACTTCCTATCTTGCCAATTCCGATTTAAAAATAGCCATCATTCCTGTGGGTTATGCCCACGGATTCAGCAGAAATTTAAGCAATCAGGGCATTGTGTTAATTAACGGACAGCGTGTGAGTGTGGTTGGTACCGTAAATATGAATATGATTTCGGTTGATGTATCGCAAATTAACTCGGTAGAAAAAGGCGATGAAGTGGTTTTGATAGGAAAACAAGGCGATTTGGAAATAAGCGTTTCGTCGTTTAGTGAATTTAGCGAACAGGTCAATTATGAATTGCTGACAAGATTGCCCGAAAATTTGCCCAGATTAATTGTTGATTAAAACAGAATATTTCTTAATTAGAGAAGCCGTAAAACCATTTTTCATTTAATTTATTAACGAATTATTAGTATCTTTATAGGCAATCCCATCCAATTATTGATTTTCTAACTTAGAAACACAATAAAAACAGTTATGAATAAATTCACAGACTATTTTTTGGATCTTTACCATAGTTTGGTAGATAAACTGCCAACTATTTTAATTGCACTTGTTATATTAACAATAGGTTTTTTAATTGCCGCCGGTTTAAAAAATTTAATTCTAAAAAAAATTAAACCCCGATTAACCAACAACTTATCCGCCGATTTTATTGCACAGGTTACCACTATTATCATCAGGTTAATTGTTGTTGTGATGGCACTCAATTTATTGGGTTTTAAAAGCTTTACAACGCAAATATTGGCCGGTGCAGGAATTCTTACTTTTATCATTGGTTTTGCTTTTAAAGATATCGGTGAAAATTTTTTGGCTGGGATTATTCTTGCCTTTAAAAGTCCGTTTAGGCTGAAAGATCTTATTGAATCAGGTAATATTTTAGGTTATGTCCAAGAGTTGAATTTGAGGGAAACACTGGTAAAAACGCCCGACGGCAAAGACGTCTTTATTCCAAATGGCCAGATCCTTAAAAATCCGCTTATCAATTATACCCTAGACGGATTTTTACGCTATGAATTTATTATTGGCCTTGATTATAAAAGCAACATTGTTGAAGGCCTAAAAATTATTTCTGATTCTGTTTCTGAAATTAGTGACGTCTTGAACACTAAAAACAAAAAAACAACCGTGCTTATTGATGAATTAACAGCCAGCACCATCAACTTTAAAATTTTGTTTTGGATAGATACTTTTAAAGGCACTTCAAAAACCTACCACAACAATATCAGATCGGCTGTGATAGATAAAGTTGTTCAAAACCTATTGAAAAACGGATTTTACCTGCCATCAACCATTGTTGAAATTAAGAAATACACACCGTAAATTATGATTTATTTTCTGTCATTTCAAAATGAATAAGAACGCTCGACAGAAAACCTAAATTCCAAAATTATTAGTTTGTAATTTCAATTTTTTCAAACACATTATTTTCCCTGTCAATATCAGCCATTAATTGAGATGGATCTATCTCCACAGATTTCACTTCTTTTGAAGCTAAAAAATCGTAAGTTGAATTTGCCCAAGACCAGTTTTTAATAAGCGTTGCATCGGTAGTTTTTTCGCCGCGCATCATACTTAAAGGAATATAAAAATTCTCTGTGCTTCCATCAACATACGTTATCTTAATATCAATTGGCATAGGCATTTGGCCTATTCTTGCCAAAGTAACTATATTTCCTTCAACCTTTGCTATGGCATAATCAATGGTATGGGTGGTTTGTGTCCATTCATTCAAAAACCAGTCCAACTGAATTCCCGAAACTTTTTCGGCAGTTCGTTTGATGTCGTTGGGTGTAGGGTGTTTAAATTTAAAATCTTCAAAATATTTTTTGATGGTTTTTTGCACATTTTCTTCTCCGATGATATAATTCAATTGCGATAAAAACATACTGCCTTTGGTATAACTTCCAATGCTAAAAGCGGCGTTGGTGTTAAAACGGTCGGCGTGGGTTGTCAATGGTTCTTCAATATTGTTTTTCACCGCGTAAAAATAACCTCTGTAACCTTTTGCATTGGGTTTGCCGTCCCCGCCTTCCAAAATTAAACTGGATGCCAGGGTTGAGATGTAAGATGTAAATCCTTCATCCATCCAAGAATGTTTGCTTTCATTGGTGGCTAAAATTTGCTGAAACCAGGTATGCGCCAATTCGTGAAAAACAGTTCCCACAATGTCATTTAAGGTTTCGCCGCCCTCAACCAACGTGCACATGGCATATTCCATGCCGCCGTCGCCGCCTTGAATAACCGAATACTGTTTCCAAGGATACTCCCCAATATTTTCATTGAAATACTGCAGCGCTTTTTCTGTTAAAGGTTGCACTTCTTTCCAAGCTTTTGCGTATTTTTTATCGTTTTTATAAAAGAAATGAAGTTCTGTTCCGCTGGCAGTTTTTAAAATATCATGCACGTAATTTGGATCGGCCGCCCAGGTAAAATCGTGCACATTTGGCGCCACAAAATGCCATTTCAGTTTTTTTCCCTTCGGAAGGCTTAACGGTTTTGTTTTGTCTTCATAACCATGGCCAACTTCCTGCGAATTTTGAAGATAGCCTGTTGAACCAACTGTATATGTTTTATCGATATGGAGCGTCACATCAAAATTTGCCCAAACGCCGTGAAATTCACGGGCAATGTAGGAATCTGCGTGCCAGCCTTCAAAATCATATTCTGCGATTTTCGGATACCATTGCGCCATCGAAAGCGCTACACCATCTTTGCTGTTTCTTCCTGCTCGGCGAATATGGACAGGTACTTGTCCTTCAAAAACCATATCAAAATTTGCTTTTTCTCCCGGCATAATTCCTTCGTTTAAAACAACTTTTAAAATGGTGCCATCAATGCTGTAGGTAACGTCTTTTCCGTTTTGTTTTAGCGACAACACGTTTAAATAGCCAATTTCGTTGGGTTTTAATTTGGCGATTCTGCTTTCATAAACCGGATTTTCTTTGGTGCCGATATTGTTTACCATTCTTCTGTCGGGATCCGGAACAGCTTGTAAACGAGCATCCATTTCACTGTTTGGCTGAAAAGCATTGAAATACAAATGATAAAAAACAATGTCTAAAACATCGGGGGAATTGTTGGTGTAAGCCAATTCCTGAATTCCTTTATACTTGTAATTTTCAGCGTCAACATCCACATCCATTTTGTAATCTGCGTGTTGTTGCCAGTAAGAGGTGTTATTTTGGCCAAAAACGGTTATTGTTACTATTGTCAAAAGAATTGCAAAAAGTCTTTTCATAAGGGTATTTATAAATTTCCCGCAATATAAACATTCCTTTATAAAACAAAAAAACACACGGCAAACCGTGTGTTTTTTTAACAGAAAATTATAAGTTTTATGGTTTAATTCACCATTTTATCGGCCAATAACAAGGCATTGTAAGCATTTGCTATACTTCCTGCTTTTGATAAGCCGGAGAATGCGGCTTTTTCACCTTTTTGTCCGGGAACAAGCACTTGTAAATTTACTTTTACACCTGAATTCATAATAATGTGTTTTACCTGGCTTGCAGTCAATTGCGGATAATAAGAACGAATTAGCGTTGCAATACCAGCAACTTCTGGTGAAGCCATAGAAGTACCGCTGTATTTTGCATATTCATCTTTTGGCACTGTTGAATAAATTTGCACTCCAGGCGCAAACACGTCAACATTCAATTTACCGTAATTTGAAAATGTGGCCGGCATATTTTCGTTAAAATTAGCGCTTAATGCACCAATGGTAATCACATTGTCGGAAATTTCGTTTACTTTATCTTCAGAATCGTTTGGCCAATTGTCTTTTACATCAATATTTTTACTGTCGTTACCGGCAGCGTGCACCAACAATACATCTTTTTCTGCAGCGTATTTAATGGCGTCTAAAACCCATTCTTTGTTTGGAGAATAACTTTTTCCAAAACTCATGTTGATTACTTTTGCGCCATTGTCCACGGCATATCTTATTGCCAACGCAACATCTTTATCGCGCTCATCACCATCTGGCACCGCCCGAACCGACATTAATTTTGCGTTGTGCGCAACCCCTTGCATTCCTTTGTTATTGTCGCGTGAAGCTAAAATGATTCCGGCTACGTGCGTTCCATGAGATTCTTCATCTTTTGAACCGATCACAAATCCGTTTCCGTATTTTGTGTCATTTATATCTTCCGGATTGTCGCCAACAATGGCGCGTCCGTCAAAATTTAAATCGTAGTTTTTATTTTTCTTTTGAGATTCGTAGTAGTCTAAATAAGCAGCCTCATCAAGCCCTCTGCCAAACAAGCCTATTAAATCGCCAACCTGTCTTTTTAGCTTTTCATCTTCGGTATTAACTCCCTGCAAATCTTCCAAGGTAAAACTGTCTTTTCCCAGCATATTTTTTACTGCAACAAAATTTTCCCCAATTTGTTCCATACGCGACAATGTTTGAAAATGTCTTGAAGATGCTTCTTTGTAAGCTTCCGCATATTCCAAATATTTAGTAAAATCGGCTTTGTCTGCTTCACTGATGTCGGTCAAACTTTTTCCTTCAAAACGCGGATTTAATTTGGCAACAATGCGCGTAATTTCTAACTGTTCCGGAGCTGCATCGCCGTTTCCTCCAAGAAAGTTCCATCCGTAAATATCATCAACATAACCGTTATTGTCATCATCAATGCCATTTCCGGCAATTTCATTGGTATTGGTCCAAAGCACGTCTTTTAAATCTTCGTGTTCGATGTCAATTCCGGAATCAATCACGCCAACAATAACCGTTACGCCTTTTTTTCCTTCTAAAAATTTATACGCTTTGTCCAGGCTTATTCCCGGAATGGTGTCTGCAACCAAATCGGCATGTGCCCAGTGGTTAAACTGTTCTTCGCCTATGGCTCCTTTTTTTTGTGGCATGGCAACGATGGTTTCCATGGTTTGGACTGGCCTTTCTTCGATATTTTTTACAGAACCGCAGCTTGCTAATGAAATTGTTGCCAATGCAGCAACGAACATCGATTTAAATATGCTCATTATTTTGTTTTGTGTTAATTAAATACTTCGTTAAATGTATAGGTTTGGTTTAATCGCACCCCTTTTTCGGTGTGTTTTACGGTACAAATTTCGTTGGTTGCGTCATGCTCCAAAAATAAAAAGTAATTATTGTCGGCAGCAATGTTTAAGAACTTGTCTTTTTCTTCCATCGTCAAAAGCGGACGAGTGTCGTAGCCCATCACGTAAGGCAAAGGAATATGCCCAACGGTCGGCAACAAATCCGACACAAAAACAATGGTTTTTTCCTGATATAGAATGTGCGGAACCATCAATTTATCGGTATGCCCGTTTGCGAATAAAATATCGAAACCAAGCGGCGTGTTTTTTGCAAAATCTCCTGTTGGTATGTCCACAAAATTCAATTGTCCGCTCTCTTGAATCGGGTTGATGTTTTCTGTTAAAAAAGAGGCCTTTTCTCTCGGATTGGGTTCAACTGCCCATTTCCAATGGTCTTTATTGCTCCAAAATTTTGCATTTTTAAACGCAGGTTCATAGCCGGTGCGGTCTTTATTCCACTGAATGCTTCCGCCGCAATGGTCGAAATGCAAATGGCTTAAAAAAACATCGGTAATGTCATCTCTGTGAAAACCGTATTTAGCCAAAGAGGCATCCAAAGAAAAATTGCCGAAAAAATAATAATACCCAAAAAACTTTTCTGATTGTTTGTTTCCTGTGCCGTTGTCGATTAAAATAAGACGATCTCCATCTTCAATCAACAAACAGCGCAAGGCCATATCAATCAGGTTATTTTCGTCGGCGGGATTTGTGCGTTGCCAGATTACTTTTGGAACTACACCAAACATGGCGCCGCCGTCTAACTTAAAGTTACCTGTTTCAATAGTGTAAATTTTCATAAAAAAAACTTTAACACAAATATACAAGAATTTATATGTAACAGGGTGTTAAAGAAAACAAAAAACCCAAGCAAATTGCTTGGGTTTTTGATGAGGCGTCTAGCGGATTCGAACCGCTGTACGAGGTTTTGCAGACCTCTGCCTAGCCACTCGGCCAAAACGCCATTATCGGATTGCAAATTTACAAATTTTTTTTAATTGTTGAATCGTTTAATTGTTTAATTATTGAATTGTTATGTCATTGCAAGCCGAGCGTGGCAATCTGTTGAGCATATTCCTTAACAAACTCGCAACACCAGATTTTCGCTGGTATCCCTAAGCAGCATCAAACCATTAAAAATCAGTATTTAAATAATCATGCTTTTTATTTTTAAATAGATTTACAGCAATAAAGGCGATAATTGAAGGCATTAGCCAACCCAAACCTTCACTTGAAAACGGAATGTATTGCTGAATTAATTTAAGGTTTTCATCCGACATTAAAAATTTTAAAAAATCGGGAACACTAAAAATAAAAGCGGTTAAAACAACAATTCTAAACACATTTGTTGCGGCATATTTTTCAGGAATTACATTCAGGAATATTAAAACAATGGTGATTGGGTAAATAAACATCAAAACCGGCAAAGCGATTTTGATAATATAATGGACGTCAAACTGGCCAATAACAATTCCTAACCCGCAACTAATAACCACTATTGCAATATAAGCCAGTTTTGATTCATTAAAAAATCCCTTAAAAAAATCGGCAGTGCCAATCACAATCCCAACAGCCGTCGTAAAACAAGCCAACGCCACCAAAACACTTAAAAAAACAGTGCCGATGTTTCCTAAAGCAGCGGTGCTTAAACCAGAAAGCACTTCGGTTCTTGTGGCATTTTCTTCAAAAATACCGGCAAACATAGCGCCGTTTAAAATTAATCCGCCATAAATCACCAATAAGCCAAATCCTGCAACAAATCCGGCATTCCTAATCAATTTCTTAGTCACTTCAAAAGAAACATTTCCTTTTAGTTTTAAAGAAATAATTAATACGCTGCCAACAACAACGGAGCCAATGGCGTCAAAAGTTTGATAGCCTTCTAAAATTCCATTTACAAAAGGCAGGGGATAACTTGTGTTAATTAGCGATTCCTGATAAGAAAAGATACCGATAAAAATAATGAGCAACAATATTAAAATGATGAGAGGCGTTAAAAATTTCCCCAGCAAATCCAAAATTTTGGACCTGTTTAGTGCAAACACCAAAACCAACGCAAAATAAACGGTGCTTGTTACCAAGCTGCCGGCATTAAAAAACGGCGCAATTGCCATTTCATGGGTTACGGACGCCGTTCTTGGCACAGGTAACGAAATTGAAATTGCATAAACCACAAAACAATAAACCCAACTAAACAAAGGAGATACTTTTTTGCCGAAATCATACATAGTGCCCTGCAGTTTTGCATGCGCCAAAATTCCGAAAATTGGGATAATTACAGCAGTAACCGTAAACCCCAATAACATAAAAAACCAAGATTCTCCAGCTTTAAAGCCAATATATGGCGGCAAAATTAAATTTCCCGCCCCAAAAAACATAGAGAACAATGCAAAACCTGTAATCAGAATTTCTTTAGTCTTATTCATTTAAAAATTATATTTGCCGAATATCGTTATTTTTCAATTATGTGCCATTCTTTCTTATACAAAAACGCCAAAATTCATTTCACTTCAACAGGCATAGGAAGCGCAGTTGTTTTAATTCACGGATTTTTGGAAAATAGTTTGATGTGGCAAGAAGTTTCGCAAGAACTGTCAAAAAGAAACAGGGTAATTTGCATCGATTTGTTGGGCCATGGAAAAACCGGCAATCTGGGTTATATCCATTCCATGGAAGACCAGGCGCAAATGGTGAAAGCGGTTTTAAATCACTTGAAAGTAAGGAAATATATTTTGGTTGGCCACAGTATGGGCGGTTATGTGGCGCTTGCTTTTGCAAAATTATTTCCATCAAATGTTAAAGGATTGTGTTTAATGAATTCCACGGCGTTGCCCGATTCCGAAGAAAAAAAATTAAACAGGGACCGGGCGATAAAAGCTGTAAAACAAAATCA
>JACUUQ010000105.1 GCA_014859175.1 Lutibacter sp.
TAATGGCGAACTGCAGCTGTACCAATAAAAAATAAAATTTAAACAGATGAAAAAAAATCTTTTTACCGCCATACTTATATTGCTTTTTAGCGTAGGCTTTAACAACACTGTTGTTGCACAAGCGGCTGAATCCATAGAGGTTACAGGTATTTTGGCAAAAAATTACGCTGCCGGAATCACAGAGGCCGATCTAAAAACACATTTATACATTATTGCTTCCGATGAGTTTGAAGGCAGAAATACTGGAGAGCCCGGACAAAAATTGGCTGCGGAATATATTAAAGATTTTTACATCGCAAAAAATATCGCTTCTCCTTTGGGGGAAAATAATTATTTTCAAGTAATCCCTACAGAAAATTTAAGGCGGAATTTAAAACCATCCGAAAATGTGGTGGCATTTATCAAAGGATCGGAATTTCCTGATGAAATTTTAGTGGTTTCTGCGCATTACGACCATCTTGGAATGGATAAAGACGGAGAAATTTATAACGGCGCCGATGATGATGGCTCAGGAACCGTGGCGGTGATGGCAATTGCCGAAGCTTTTCAGAAAGCTGTTGAAGAAGGAAACGGACCAAAACGATCCATCTTGTTTTTGCATGTAACCGGCGAAGAAAAAGGATTGCTTGGCTCAAAATATTATGTGAATTACCCAATTTTTCCTTTGGCAAATACGGTTTCAAATTTGAATATTGATATGATTGGTCGCTCGGATGAAGCAAATGAAAAAGATCCAAACTATATTTATTTAATTGGTTCTGATAAATTAAGCACCGAACTGCACATTTTATCTGAAGAAATGAACAACAAGTTCACCAAATTAAAATTAGATTACACATATAATTTGGACAGCGATCCCAATCGTTTTTATTACCGATCAGATCATTATAATTTTGCAAAAAATAACATTCCGGTCATTTTTTATTTCAACGGAACCCACGAAAATTATCACCGTATAAGCGATACACCCGATAAAATTAATTATGAATTATTGGCAAAAAGAACCCAATTGGTTTTTTATACCGCCTGGGAAATAGCGAATAGGGAAAATAGGATTAAGGTTGATAATTAATGTGGTTGTGAATTTTAAATGTTGAATTTTGGATTTTAAATTTTTAGATTATTTGTTTTATCATTTTTAACTTTCAAACTTTTAGTCCTTTACTTAGCATTTCCTAAGAAAAGTAGTTAATTTTCTTCATCTAATTTTGTAATTCCCCCTTCGGGGGTTAGGGGGCTTATTAATGAATAATTTTAAACAACAATTCTTTTAAAATATCACCTGCAGGTAAAGCATTTGCGCCTACACCTTTACTTTTTAAGTCGGCATCACGCAGTAGTCCAATAACTTGCGATACTTTTCGCATCGGATAATTTTTTGCGGCTGACGTATAATCTGAAACAAAAAACGGATTTACACCCAAAGCTTTCGCCACACTATTGCTGGATTTATCTTTTAAACTATGATAAATAAGCAACTGGGTAAAAAATCCGTTCAATAATGAAATGGTCACAACAATCGGATTTGCTTTCTGGTTTTGCGCAAAATGATTGATAATCCTGTTTGCGCCCAAAACATTTCTTTCACCCACTGCTTTTCGCAATTCAAAATTATTGTATTCTTTGCTGATGCCGATATTTTCTTCAATGGCATTTGGTGTAATGGTCGAATTTGGAGGCAGCACAATCATCAATTTATCCAATTCATTGCTGATTTTACTTAAATCATTCCCCAAAAATTCCACCAGCATTAAAGTCGCTTTGGTGTCTATTTTATAATTTTTGCCGGCCAAAACCCTTCTGATCCAATCGGCAACCTGATTTTCATAGAGTTTTTTGCTTTCATACACCAGTCCGCATTTTTGGATGGCTTTGTACAGCTTTTTGCGCTTGTCAATGGTTTTATATTTGTATGAAATAACCAACACAGTGGAAGGTTGCGGATTTTCGGCATAAGAAGCCAATTTCTCAATAGTTCTCGACAAATCCTGTGCCTCTTTCACAATCACCACTTGCCTGTCGGCCATCATCGGATAGCGTTTGGCGTTGTCTATCAAATCTTCCACATCAATATCCCTTCCGTACAACACCATTTGGTTGAATCCTTTTTCTTCTTCGGAAAGGACATTCTTTTCAATATATTCAGAAATTTTATCAATATAATAGGGCTCATCGCCCATTAAGAAATAAATGGGCTTTATATTTCCGTTTTGTATGTCTGAAACTATTTTGGTAATATCACTCATTTATAAAAAAAATTTAGCATTTTTGTTGAATGCAGCCATTGAATTTACCTACATATCCTTTCAAAATCAAAAGTAGCGAAAATAAGCATTTTATATTCGATATTGTAAGAAAAAAATATATGGTTCTGACACCGGAAGAATGGGTTCGGCAGCATATTGTCCATTATTTAATCGCAGAAAAAAACTATCCGATTTCGCTTATCGCCGTTGAAAAAAAGGTCACCGTCAACAAGTTAATCAAGCGAACGGACATTCTGGTTTTTAACAACAAAGGCAATCCGCATATCATTGTGGAATGCAAAGCGCCCTCGATAAAAATCACACAAGATGCCTTCGACCAAATTGCGAGGTATAATTTAAAATTGGAAGCCAATTATCTTATCGTAACCAATGGATTGACCCATTTTTATGCTGTTATGGATTTTAAAAAAGAGACCTATATTTTTTTAGATTCAATTCCTAACCATAATTTTTAAAAAATGAAAAACAACTATTTAATAATAATTATATCGAGCCTATTTTTATTGTTAATTGTTATTTATTTAATTCCGGCGCCTCATTCCGATTTTTTCAAATTATACACCAACAACGACGAACAAGCGCAAAATTTAAAAGAATTTAGGTCTAGACCAACTAAAGATATTACTGTTGATGGGGTTAAATGGAATTATTATGCAGGCGGAATTGGCAATAAAACCATTTTATTTATTCATGGAATGGGCGGTTCTTACGATTTATGGTGGCATCAGATAGCTGAATTTGAAAAAGATTATAAAGTAATTAGCTACACACTTCCGGAAAGTCTCAATTCCCTTAAAAAATCATCAGAAGGAATTTTAAAAATTTTAGAGGCTGAAAGCGTTGACAAATTTTATGCCGTTGGAACATCTATGGGCGGTTATATTGCGCAATATTTACTGTGTATTGTACCAAATAGAATAGAAAAAGCCGTTTTTGGAAATACCTTTCCGCCAAATAATTTAATCGCTAAAGAGAATGCATCAAAAAGTAAAATAATTCCCTATTTACCCGAAATCCTTATTTCAAAACTGGGTGAAAAAAAATTAAATGAAGAAATTGTTCCAGCAGCTAAAAACTCACCTTTGTTAAAAGCTTTTTTAGCTAGTCTGCCTTTTAGCAAACAACAATTTATAAATCGGTATTCTGTTGTTATTGACAGGTTTTCAATATTTCCTGATTATTATGAAATAAAGCGTATTCCGAAATTAATTATAGAATCTGACAATGATCCACTTATTCAAGCTGAATTGAGAAAAGAAATTAAAGAAATGTATGCAAATGCAGCAGTTTTCACTTTTCATGGTGAAGGGCATTTTCCCTATATAAATGCTTCCGAAGCATATAATAAAGCGCTAAGAAATTTTTTAGAGAAGGAAAACGACTATGAAATTGCGGAAAAAACAATCACAAATTATTTTGAAGGAAGAAGAAATGCCAATTTGCAAAAATTACAAAGTGTATTTTCAGAAAATGCAATCCTAAATACAATTTCAAATGAAGAAGTGTTGGCCATCTCTCTTGAAAATTATTTTAATACCGTAAAAACTGAAGGTAGCCAAAATGTAAAAACTAGAATTTTAAACGGCGATATTACAAATAATATTGCTAATTTTCAGACCGAATTTAAGTATAAAGACAAGTCTTATATTGATTATTTAACTTTAGCAAAAACACAAAATGGCTGGAAAATAGTAAATAAAACTTTTACAAAAACAAAATAATTGAAAATAGCCATCGTCATCTTAAACTGGAACGGAAAACAACTGCTGGAAAAGTTCCTTCCTTCCATCGTTAAATACAGCAATTTAAACCATGTGGAAATTTATGTCACCGACAATGCTTCTTCCGATGATTCTGTTGCTTTTATGAAACAAACATATCCCCGAATTAAAATCATTCAAAATTCTATAAACGGCGGATTTTCAAAAGGATATAACGATGCTTTAAAGCATATTGATGCGGATGTTTATGCCTTGGTGAATTCGGATATTGAAGTGACTGAAGGTTGGCTAAAACCTGTAATCGCTGCTTTTGAAAACGAACCAAATACAGCGATTATCCAACCAAAAATACTGGATTACAAAAATAAAAACAAGTTTGAATATGCCGGTGCGGCTGGCGGATTTATTGACAAGTTTGGCTATCCTTTTTGCCGTGGACGAATTTTTTCAACTTTAGAAAGAGATGAAAATCAGTACAATGATGAAACCGAAATATTTTGGGCATCTGGCGCTTGCTTTTTTATTCGTTCATCGGTTTTTCACGAATTAAATGGTTTTGATGAAGACTATTTTGCGCATCAGGAAGAAATAGATTTATGCTGGAGAGCCAAAAATTTATCCAGAACCATAAAATATATTTATTCATCAACTGTTTATCACGTTGGTGGCGCTACTTTAAAGGAAGCAAATCCAACAAAAACATTTTTAAATTTCCGAAACAGTTTGTTTACTTTGGTGAAAAACTTGCCAAAAAATAAATTGGTTCCAATAATTTTTGCAAGATTGGTATTAGATGGTTTTGCCGGATTGAAATTTTTCTTGGAATTGAAGCCTCTTCATTTTATGGCAATTATTAAAGCGCACTTCAGTTTTTACCGCAATTTTTCAAAAATGCTTAAAAAAAGAAAAAACTCCTGCAAAACAGCAAATTATTATGCCACAAAAAGCATTGTTTGGCAGTATTTTATGTTGGGAAAAAAGAATTTTAAAGCATTGCTAAAATAAAGCATCCACACTTCCCAATCCTTCACGTAAAACAGTGATTTCACCCTCAGATAAATCAACGATAGTTGACGGAATGTTACTTCCATAACCGCCATCAATCACAATATCCACCTTATTTCCCCACTTTTCAAAAATCAATTCTGGATCCGTGGTGTATTCCAATAAATCGTCTTCATCATAAATTGAAGTGGAAACAATTGGATTTCCCAATTTTTTCACCAATTCCCTAATAATATTATTGTTGGGAATACGGATGCCCACCGTTTTTTTATTTTTAAACGCTTTTGGCAAGTTGGTGCTCGATGGCAAAACAAAAGTATATGGTCCTGGCAATGCCTTTTTTAGAATTTTATAGGCGGGCGTGTCAATTTGTTTTACAAAATCCGACAGGTTGCTTAAATCATAACAAATAAATGAAAAATTTGCCTTGTCCAATTTAACACCCTTGAGCTGGGCCACTTTTTCCATGGCTTTTGTGTTGGTGATATCGCAGCCTAACCCATAAACTGTATCTGTAGGGTAAATAATCAATCCGCCTTTTTGCAAAATCTTGACAATTTTGTCAATTTCACGTTCGTTCGGATTTTCATTATATATTTTAATTAATTCTGCCATTTAAATTTAATTAAGTTGCGCTAAAGTTCTTTATTAAGGCTTCTCCACCAACCTAAATCCTTCTCCATGAATGTTTAAAATCTCCACATTTGGGTCAGGTTTTAAATATTTTCGAAGTTTCGCGATATACACATCCATGCTTCTCGAAGTGAAATAATTGTCGTCTCTCCAAATTTTGGTCAAAGCCAACTCGCGCGACATTAAATCATTTTTATGCGTGGCCAACAATTTCAACAATTTACTTTCTTTTGGAGAAAGTTTCTGAATCTCACCGCCATCTAAAGATAAATGTCTCAGTTTTGAATTGAACTCGAATTTACCAATTTTATATTCAAAAACATCCTCTTCAATAGTTTGTTCCGTTTCTTTGCGCTGTAAAATAGCTTTAATTTTATACAGCAAAACTTCAGAATCAAAAGGTTTGTTTAAATAATCATCACCTCCGGATTGGTATCCTTTCAGCACATCTTCTTTCATGGTTCTTGCCGTTAAAAATATAATCGGCACTTCAGAATTTGTTGCCCTAATGTCTTTAGCCAACGAAAAACCGTCTTTTCGAGGCATCATCACATCCAAAATACACAAATCAAACTCATCATTTTTAAACATAATCAACCCTTCCAAACCATCTTTGGCCAAGGTTACTTTATAATCGTTCAATGATAAATAATCTTTTAAAACAGTCCCGAAATTGGGATCGTCTTCCACCAATAAAATTCTATTATTTTCCATATTTTTATTTTAAATTAAAGGCAATTTAATGGTGAAAGTGCTTCCAATACCTTTCTCACTTTCCACATCAACTTCGCCTTGATGAATTTCAACAATTTTTTTCACGTATGCAAGTCCTAAACCATGGCCTTTTACATTGTGTATATTTCCCGTTTCTTCTCGGTAAAACTTCTTAAAAACATTTTTTTGAACACTTTTAACCATTCCAATTCCTTGATCTTTAACTTTAATAATGATATGTTTACCCTTATTCTCGGTTGAAATATCAATTTTTGGCGCACCTTCTGAATATTTAATGGCATTGTCCAACATATTTACGATTACATTGGTAAAATGAAAATGATCAGCTAAAATTTCTGTTGATTCCGCTTTTAGATTCATTTTAATATAACCGCCTTTATCTTTCACCAACAAATCCACATGCTTTACGGCTTCATTTATTAAGCCATGGACATCCACTTTTTCTTTATTTACATCCAACTGATTTTTTTCAAGTTTGGAAATTCTCAATACGTTTTCAACCTGTGCATTCATGCGCTTATTTTCTTCACGAATCATATTTATATAGCGCATCACTTTTTCCTGGTCGCCAATCACTTTCGGATTTTTAATGGCATCCAACGCCAAATTTATGGTCGCAATGGGCGTTTTAAATTCGTGCGTCATATTGTTGATGAAATCCGTTTTTATTTCTGAAACTTGTTTTTGTTTCACCAACTGATACAAGGCGCTCACAAATGCCAAGATAATAATCAGCACAAAAAAAACTGACAATACCAATATTTTAGAAATTGAACCTAAAATATAATTTGTCTTTTGGGGAAATGTCACATACAATTGATAATTGCTGTTTCCTTCCGCATCTGCAAACATAGGAACCATATAACTTTTGCCGACTTCCTTTCTAAAATAGCCCGATTTTACCTGCGTGGCCAATCCATTGCTGTAAATCCCATATTTAAAATTGGTGCTAATTCCCTTTGAATTTAGCTCATTGGCCAATCTAAAAGTAATTTCTCTGTTGCTTACCCTTCTATGAATCGGAAGTTTGGTTGTATAAATATCAAATTGCGATTCCAAATATGATTTTTCCGCAGCTTTAAACCGCCCAACTTTCACATAACGTTCTTCTGGAGGTTCCATTCCGCCGGCAGTTTTATCCAAAACTTGGTCTTTTACAATCACAATTTCTTCTTTACTGTAAATTTCTTTAAAATTTACGCTGTCATTTTCAAAGAACTCTGTTGGCACTTTATAATTCGACTCAATGATGCTTTGGGAATAGGTGAATTTTTCATTGTTGGCGGTGTCAATTTTTTCAAAAATAAATTTACTTACATCAGACACTTTTAATTTGTCGCCCTCTGTATAAAGCTCTTCTATTTTAAAATAAAAATCATTAAACTCACGCTGTTTAATGTCATCCGAAACTTTTGCCAACGCAAACTTAACATTTGCCGAAAATTGCTCTTCCGTTATTTGCACTGTATTTTTTATCCAAAATACTTGTACCGAAATGATGCCGATTAAGGCAACACTCATTAAAATAACGATGAGCACAAATATCCTTTTTCTCATCATCCAAATTTACACGTTTAACAGTATATTCATGGTAATTTAACGCAGATTAACCTAGTTATTATTCCTTTAAAAATTATTTATGAAAATTTTTAAGCATCTTTTAAATTCTTAAGCAGTTTAAAAATTGTTAAAACTTGCTGTTTTGTGTTTTCTAAATGATTGTTTCTAATTACAAAATCAGACTTTTTTATTTTATAATCATCGGCCGACTGGTGTTGCATCCGTTCCTTAATTTGTTCTTTGGAAACCCCGTCGCGCTTCATAATTCTTTCAATTTTAAGCTCAGAATCGGCAATTACCGTAATAATATAATCACAAAACTGATCGCTGCCGCTTTCAAATAAAATAGCCGCTTCATAAATCACGAAATCGGCCTTTTGGTTTTTTATAAAATGTTGAAAATCCTCACGAACTTTGGGATGCACCAACGCATTTAACGCGTTTAATTTTTCGGCCTTTTTAAAAACGACCGATGCAATATAGGCGTTGTTTAATTTCTCGTTATCATAAGCTTGCTCGCCAAATAATTTAATAATATCATTCCTTAACTCTTGATCAGCATTCATTAATTTCTTCGCTTCAGTATCCGCTATATATGTTGCGGCTCCCAATGCTTTAAAATGAGCCAAAACAGTGCTTTTTCCACTGCCAATGCCGCCTGTTAACCCAATTATCTTCATTTCTCGATTAAAAATTCCAGTTGTGGCGGATTTATTTTCAACGCATAAATTAAATCGCTTTGTTGAACGATGACGGGCTTTAAATAGCTGATTAACGTGTCGTTTTCATATTGTTTGTAATCAAACACCACAGAAACATCATTTTGGGTAATTTTACTGAAATTTGAAAGTCCGGCCTGATAAATCACTTCAATTTCTTTTGGAAAAGTGGTTACATTAACGCCAAATGGCGCATTAATTATTGTTACCGGAATTTTAAAAGTGCCTTCCGTAAACTTATCTACTTTCCCGCTAACCTTTACTTTAATGGCCGACATTTTTATTTGTCCCGATTTATAAGGCGATTTTAAAAGCATTTCTACGTTAATATCTTCAAAAACATTATTTAATTTCAACGGACTTGCAGCAATTCCTGTTATGGAATCGACGAATTTTTTTGAGCCGGAAACAATCACCGAGTCGGGTTCCAATTTTAATTTCTCAACCATATTATAGCCTTCTTTATAGTTAATGTCAAGATTTGGAATTATCGGGACTTTTTTAGAAATTGAATTGCCAATTTCAATAAAAATAGTGTCGCGCAACACACTCAAAATTTCTATTTCATTTAAAAATTGTGCGTTTAAAGCTGAAATTTGTTTGTTTGGCAATATGTAATAGGCATTTTTGTTTCTTGAAATATTTTTTAAGTCCAAGATAATTTTACGCTTTTTAAATTTATATTTCAGCAACATAAAGCCAGGCGCTTTTATTTGCAATTCCAGCTCCGAAACTGGTTTTTTCTGAACCATTTTGTCTTTCGGCAAATTGGTGTATTCCACATTAAAAACAACCGGTGAGATAAAACTTTTAGACAATTCCATCAATATCCAAATTATGGAGGATAAAACCAAGAAAAATAAAAATATTTTTATTTTTCTGTTATTTTTTATGGCTTTAATGGCAGATGCTGTCTTTGTTTTCATCTGTTTACATATTATTTTTTATTGGTACAGATGCTGTTCGCCATGAATCATTGCTGTGTGTATCAAAATTTGTTAGGGCTCGTTTCATCTGTTTACATATTATTTTTTATTGGTACAGATGCTGTTCGCCATGAATCATTGCTGTGTGTATCAAAATTTGTTAGGGCTCGTTTCATCTGTTTACATATTATTTTTTATTGGTACAGATGCTGTTCGCCATGAATCATTGCTGTGTGTATCAAAATTTGTTAGGGCTCGTTTCATCTGTTTACATATTATTTTTTATTGGTACAGATGCTGTTCGCCATGAATC
>JACUUQ010000327.1 GCA_014859175.1 Lutibacter sp.
TTTTAAAATATATTTACATATATTTGCAAGTGTAAAATAAACACTTATAAATTAACAGCCTATTATAAGAGTTTCTTTAATTTTTAGTTTTTTTCAAATCTTTTATTGTTTTAAAATATATTTACATATATTTGCAAGTGTAAAATAAACACTTATAAATTAAGCAGAGGTTAATCTTTCTATTTACAAGTAAATTAAGGTGTTAACAAATTATAAGTTTTTCAAATTATCGCTTATATATTGGCTATTTTTTGAATTGTTTAAAAATATTAAATGCTTTTAAAAGCATTCCTATTTCATAAAATTTTAAAATGAATCACAACATGAAGAAAACAATTGATCAGTTAGCGGCAGATAATATAAGAGCGATTGCCATTTCGATGGTAGAAAAAGCAAATTCGGGCCACCCGGGCGGTCCAATGGGTGGCGCAGACTTTATGCATATTTTATATTCAGAATTTTTAAATTTTGATCCAACTGAAATGGATTGGGATTTTAGAGATCGTTTCTTTATGGATGCAGGGCATTTATCTTCCTTAATGTATGCACAATATTACCTGTTGGGAAATTATAAAAAAGAGGATGTGCAACAGTTTAGGCAATGGGGTTCGGTAACGCCTGGCCACCCTGAAGTTGACGTGCAAAGAGGAATCGAAAATACTTCCGGTCCTTTGGGTCAGGGACATACAATGGGCGTAGGGGCTGCAATTGCAGCGAAATTTTTGGAAGCAAGATTTAAGGATATGTTTGACCATAAAATAATTGGGTTTATTTCCGATGGTGGCGTACAGGAAGAAATTTCACAAGGAGCCGGAAGGATAGCCGGACATTTAGGACTAAACAATTTTATTTTGTTTTACGACTCCAATGATGTGCAGCTTTCTTCCATGACCGATGAGGTAACTTCTGAAGACACTGCAAAAAAATATGAAGCTTGGGGTTGGAAAGTAACCACGATTGATGCCCATAACCACACTCAAATTAGAACAGCCTTGGAAGAGGCATACCAGGAATTGGATAAACCAACTTTAATTATTGGAAAAACAATTATGGGAAAAGGATGTGTCACTGCGAACGGTGATATGTATGAAGGACATTGTGAATTGCACGGAAAACCAATAGGAGACACAGGAGCAGATTATGAAAAAACATTGCTGAATTTAAGTGCGAATCCTGAAAAACCTTTTGATATTTATGATGAGGTTAAAGCGTATTACGACAAAGTTTTAATTAGAAAAACAGCAGAATCAGCGAAAAAGAAGGAAAAAATAGCAGCCTGGAAAAAGGAAAATCCTTTAATGAATGAAAAAATGCAGCTATTTTTATCAGGAAAATTGCCGAAGTTAGATTTTGGAAGTATTGAACACAAACCCAATATTGCTTCAAGAGAAGCATCTGCCAATGTGCTTGCTTATTTGGCGACGCATGTGGAAAATATGATTGTTTCTTCTGCTGATTTGTCTAACAGTGATAAAACAGACGGTTTTCTTAAAAAGTCTTCTGTTCTGAAAAAAAATGATTTCAGCGGTGCCTTTTTACAAGCAGGAGTTGCGGAACTTACGATGACAGCAATAGCCAATGGAATTGCGCTTCACGGAGGGGTTATTCCTGTAGTGGCAACATTTTTTGTCTTTTCAGATTATATGAAACCCGCCATTCGA
>JACUUQ010000106.1 GCA_014859175.1 Lutibacter sp.
TGGCAGGAATTATATCATTATAAAAAACCACAATCAATTTTGGTGTGGTGGTTTCAATACAAATATCATCCTTTTCGCAATTGATGAGCGTAAAACTCAAGATGAATAACAAAATTAAATATTTTCTCATAACTGATTTTATTTCAATTCCAAAAGTACAACATTTTCCACGTGATGGGTTTGCGGAAACATATCAACTGCCTGGGTTTTAATAATGTTGTATTGTTCTTTCATTAACGACAAGTCGCGGGCTTGCGTTGCCGAATTACAACTTACGTAAACAATGCGTTTTGGTGAAATTTCCAGCAATTTTTCCACCACATTTTTATGCATTCCGTCACGCGGCGGATCGGTGATAATCACATCTGGCTGTCCGTGCGTTTTAATAAAATGATCGTTAAAAACATCTTTCATATCGCCGGCAAAAAATTCAACATTCTCTATTTTGTTCAATTTTGCGTTTTGTTTTGCATCTTCAATGGCTTCCGGAACCGATTCCACACCGATTACTTTTTTGGCGTTTTTTGCCACAAATTGCGCAATGGTTCCTGTGCCAGTATAAAAATCGAACACAATTTCATTTCCGGATAGATTGGCGAAATCACGCGTAATTTTATACAATTCGTAGGCTTGTGCAGAATTTGTCTGATAAAATGATTTTGCCCCAATTTTAAATTTCAGCCCTTCCATTTCTTCAAAAATATGATCTCTTCCGCTGAATAAAATGATATTTTGATCATATAAGGTGTCGTTTCCTTTCGGATTGATGACGTATTGAAGCGATGTTATTTGCGGAAATTCCTGAATCAATGCATTTAATAATGCTTCCCTTTTTTCTTTAGCTTCCTGCAAAAATTGAATCACCGCCATAATTTCGCCTGTTGATGAAATACGAATCATAATGGTGCGCAAAAGTCCCGATTGTTCTCGCGGATTGTAAAATTCAATGTTATTCTTTATACCGAATTCCTTGACAAAATTTCTGATTTGATTGGAAGGATCTTCCTGCAAATGACATTTTTCAATATCTAAAATTTTATCCCACATTCCTGCAATATGAAAACCGCAGGCATTTTTGTTGTCTATTTCTTCGGAAGAATTTATTTCTTCCAGCGTAAGCCAGCGGCTGTTGGAAAAAGAAAACTCCATTTTATTTCTGTAAAAATAGGTTTTGGAGCAACCTAAAATTGGTGTTGGCTCAGGCAATTCCAAATGTCCTATCCGTTTTAAGTTATTGATAACTTCCTTTTCTTTGTAAGCCAATTGGTGTTCATAAGCCATATCCTGCCATTTACAGCCGCCGCAAAACTCAAAATGCCGGCAAACTGGTTGCGTGCGTTTTTCTGAATATTTGTGAAATTTTATGGCAGTGCCTTCAAAATAGGCTTTCCGCTTTTTGCCTGTTTTAATATCGACGATATCTCCCGGAACTGCGTTGGATAAAAATATGACACATCCATCTGGCGCCTTGGCAATTGCTTTTCCTTGTGCGCCTGCATCGATTACTTCAATATTTTCAAAAATAAATTGCTTGTTTTTTCTTGCCATGATGCAAATGTACCATTTTTAGCATAAAAAAAGCATCCCGAAATTGGGGATGCTTTCAATTAATAATTTTAACTCGTTTATTCTACACTGCTCATATAAAGTGCCAATGCAGCAAGTTCTTCACTGGACAAGTTTTTTACAAAACCATCTAAATTTGCTTTCATAATGGCAACCTGGCCTGGATCTGTATCAACAATTGCAGGAGATTCACCTTTCAAAAAAGCTACAATGTTTCCGCCTTTTTCAGTGTAAACTTTATTAATGTCTTTTATGGATGGTCCAATTACTTTAGCATCTGGCTGATGACAAGTTACACAAGTTTTAGATGTAAATAATTCTTTTCCCAACGCAAGTAATTCATCATCTGAATTACTTTTTTCTGAAGCAGGCGCTTCAACTGTTGCTTCAACTTCTTGTTTTACTTCTTCTTTTTTTGTTTCACCGCAACTCGCAAAAAAGAAAACTGCCAACACTAATATCAATACTGATTTTTTCATCATTTAAAATTTTATTTTAGTTATGCAAATTTATTCAAATAATTTCAATGGGAATATAATTTTTGCAACAAACTTTACAATATTCTGCCAATCTTTTTCCGAAGGTATTTTTATCAGCCAAAATAATCAATTAAGCCCCCTTTATAAGATTAAAATATTTTGTAATTTGCACACAATTATGAGGATGATTTCTCTCCTAAAGGAGGAATTGAGGATTTTACATTATAATTTTTATACAAAGATGGTTTCAGAAAAAATTTCATCACAACAAGCAATTGATTTAGAAAATAATTACGGGGCGCATAATTACCACCCTTTACCGGTAGTTTTAACAAAAGGAGAAGGCGTATATGTTTGGGACGTTGACGGAAAGCGTTATTACGATTTTTTATCGGCATATTCTGCTGTTAATCAAGGACATTGCCACCCAAAAATAATTAATGCCTTAACTGAACAAGCAAGTAAATTAACATTAACTTCCAGGGCATTTTATAATGATGTGCTTGGCAAATATGAAAAATATGTGACCGATTTTTTTGGGTTCGACAAGGTTTTACCGATGAATACGGGTGCAGAAGCTGTTGAAACTGCCATTAAACTTTGCAGAAAGTATGCTTATGAGAAAAAAGGAATTCCGGAAAACCAGGCGCAAATAATTGTTTGCAAAAATAATTTTCACGGACGCACAACTACCATCATTTCTTTTTCTAATGATGAAGAGGCACGCAAAAACTTCGGACCATTTACCGAAGGTTTTATAAAAATTGACTATGACAATATCGACGCTTTGGAGGAAACCTTAAAATCGAGCAAAAATATTGCCGGATTTTTAGTGGAACCAATTCAGGGAGAAGCCGGCGTTTATGTGCCTGCGGAAGGTTATTTAGCAAAAGCAAAAGCTTTGTGTGAAAAACACGGCGTGTTGTTTATGGCAGATGAAGTGCAAACAGGTATCGCAAGAACCGGCCGCTTGTTGGCAACTTGCGGAAATTGCGATTGCGCGGATAAAAATTGTTCAGGAACGCCTGAAGTTAAGCCAGATATTTTAATTCTGGGAAAAGCATTGAGCGGCGGTGTTTATCCGGTATCGGCAGTTTTGGCAAACAATCATATCATGAATGTCATAAAACCGGGACAACATGGATCAACTTTTGGCGGGAATCCTTTGGCTGCAGCTGTGGCAATAGCGGCGCTTAAAGTGATTAAAGATGAAGCTTTGGCAGAAAATTCCGACAAATTGGGAAAACTTTTCAGAAGTGAAATGCAAAAATTTATAGAAACACAATCTCTCATTAAATTGGTACGCGGTAAAGGTTTGTTAAACGCCATTGTTATTAATGACACTGAAGACAGTTCAACCGCTTGGGATATTTGTTTAAAATTGCGCGACAACGGCTTGCTGGCAAAACCTACCCACGGCAATATTATTCGTTTTGCGCCACCTTTGGTGATGAATGAAGAGCAACTATTGGATTGCGTTTCTATCATTAAAAAAACAATCACAGAATTTAATTCGTAATTATAAATTTAATCCTATCCCCAACCTCCCGTTCTAAAAACGGGACAGGCTTTTCCAAAGGAAAGGGAGTTTTATTTGGAATTAAAGTGATATTTAGAACAAAAAAAATCGGAGTTTTCGCTCCGATTTTTTTTGTTAATTTTTCAGTTACTTTCTATAAATATTTAAGGAAGAAATCCATCATCTTTTCTTTAAGCTGATAATGCATATTTACAAATGTTTTCATTTCGTCCTTTAACAACACCTGTTTTTCGTGAAATTGCGCATCAGTATTTTTTTCAGTATGACCTTGATGTGCCAATTCTCTTCGTTTCATTCGAATTCTATGCCTTAAATGACCCATTACTTCACGTTCACGGATTATTTTATTTTGAAAGCCTTCCAATTGCACCAGCACTTCACCACCCGGATTCCGCAAAACAATATGCTCTAACTTTTCTTCAAAATAATCCATTTCACTTTCTTGAAACTTCAACTCTCTTTTCCAAACATCAAGGTTGAAGTTCAGATCACTTAAGAATACTAACTGACTTTCCATTTTCGAATCGGTTTTAAATTATTATACTTTAAAATTCGTGATTTTCTATCGATTTCCTATTGATAAAAGTCATAGAAATAGCAATAAAAAAACTGTTGTTAAAACTTGTCCGATAAATTTACAAAAAAAGCGTTTTAATTAAAATTAAAACGCTTTTAAATTTCAAAAAATTGAATCCTTAACTTTTTATTCTTCGCCTTATTTCTCTTTGTCTTCTTTTTTAGATGTTTTATTCCAAATTTTTATTTCATCATCCTTGGTAACACCCGATAAAATTTCAACATTTACGCCATCGGAAATCCCAAGATCCACATCTCTTTTTTCAAATTTTTGATCGCCGGTTTTAACTTCCACATAAGGTTTTTCAGTTTTCTTGTCGAATTGCAACAGGGCTTCTTTTATGGAAAGCACACTGTCTTTCTTTTCCAAAACGATATCGGCATTTGCGCTATAACCTGCACGCACAAAAAATTCGTCATCCAACGTAACATCGCCTTTAATTTTGAATTGAACCGCACCGTTTTCTTCCGTTCCTTTTGGCGCGATAAAGTTTAATTTTGCAGGATATTTTTTCTTCTCAATAGCGCCCAATGAAACTTCCAAAACGGTGCCGTTTTTAATTTTCCCCACTTCAGCCTCATCAACTTTTCCTTCAAAAATCATTTTTGTCATATCAGCAATGGTAGCGATTGTGGTTCCAGCATTAAAAGTATTGCTTTCAATAACCTGGTTTCCTATACGAACCGGAATTTCTAAAACTGTCCCTGAAATTTCAGCTTTCACAAAAGTATTTGCTGTTTCGCCCATTCCTGCAGCTGAACCCTTTTTAATGATGTCCAAATTATTTTGGGCATTTCTTAATTCTTCTTTTGCGTTATTATAGTTTAATTCCGTTGTTTCAAATTCCTGTTTGGAAATAACGCCTTTTTCAAAAAGACCTTTATTTCTTTCAAACAAAGTTTTGGTGTTGTTGTATCGTAATTGTGCTGTTTTTACATTTCCTTGTGCGCTATTTAATGATTGCACATTTGGAACAACGCGAATGGTGGCAATTAAGTCGCCTACCTTCACTTTTGCGCCTTCCTCAACAAAAATACGGTCTATAATTCCTGAAACTTTAGGTTTAATTTCAACTTCTTCCAAAGGAATTACCTTACCTGTAGCAACTGTTTTTCTGACAATATTGGTTACAAATGCTTTTTCTGTTTCATATTCAATGGGAGATTTACTGTTTTTTGCTCCAAACCAAGCCAAAACAGCGATAAGTGCTACGCCTATTGCCCCAAAAATGATAGTTTTTTTCATTAGTTTTATTTATTTAAAAATTGAAAGATTCAAAAATTTATTAATTTTAATTGTTCTTTTTTACTTGTAATTATTCATTGTTTTACTCTTCTCTTAAAGCTTCTATTGGCCTGATGCTAACGGCAGTATGCGCAGGAATCAATCCGATTAAAGTTCCTAAAAACACCAAGGTTAATGCCGCAATTAAAATTACGGGAATATCAACTGTTGGGTTCGTTAAAAATCGTTCTTCGCCTTTTCCAAATTTAGCATCAACTAACATCAAAACGAGACCTCCAAAAATAATCCCCAATGCGCCTGCAATACTTGTTAAAAAAACAGATTCTAAAATTATTTGACGCTTAATTTCCCAAGGTTTGGCGCCCAAAGCGCGCCTTATTCCTATTTCTTTAGTGCGTTCTTTAACCGTAATTAATAGGATATTACCGATAGCAAATACGCCTGCGATTAAGGTTGCTATACCTACAAACCAAGTTAAAAACTGCATTCCAATTAAAAACTCCATAATTTTTTTAAATAAATCGCCTAAATTAAAGCTTCCAAATGCTCTTTCATCTTCCGGGTGTACTTTGTGTAAATTTTTTAAAAGCAACTTAACATCGGCTTCAATTTGAATTATATCAAAACCCGGTTGCCCTGTAATCATCATCCAGCCCACACTGTCACCTCTATTATACACCTGTTGAAATGTGGTGAACGGAATATGGATATTTCCGCGCGGACCGCCACCGCCAATTTGTCCTTCTTTATACATACCAACTACATTGTAATTGATACCGTCTATTTTAATGTATTGGCCTATTGGAAATTCATCTTTCTCAAAAAGTTGCTTGTAAATTTCTTCTTCAATAACACAGACTTTCTTTTTTTCAATGATATCATTATTATTGATAAATCTGCCATAAACTAAATTTCGCTTCTGAACTTTATCAAACTCAGGATAATCTCCAAAAACCCCAAACATCCCCGTTTTAAACTTATTAACTGTTAAAGCCTGGCTTTGATGACGTGGCACGACAAATTCCAAGCCCGGAATTTCTTTTTTAATACTTTCTAAATCAGACATTTTAAGGGTAATTGCTTTTCCTTCCTGAAAACCTTTAAAGGGCTTGCTTGTTTGTTGTGCCCAAACAAATACACTATTGGTGGCAAAATCTCCAAATAACCGATTAAAATTGTTCTCAATACCTTTTGCCGCGCCTAAAAGCACCACCAATAAAAATATACCCCACATTACACCAATTATGGTAATCCCTGTACGTACTTTATTTTTACGAATGCTGCTGAAAATTTCTTGCCAAGTATCTGTGTCAAATAAAAATTTAATCATATTATTCGTCGTTTAATGCTACTATTGGTTTAATGCTTGCCGCCCTTTTTGCCGGAATAAATCCCGCAATGGTTCCTGCTATAATAAGCACAATTGTTGCGCCAACAACCACATATGTTTCTACACTTGGATTTAAAATCCCATACTCTTCTACAGTATTTGTAATCCCTTCTAATGCAAATACGCCGAGTAATAAACCTACGTAACCCGACGATGCTGTAATAAAAATAGACTCCATCATAATCATTCCAATAATTGAATTAGGTGTAGCTCCCAAGGCCTTTCTGATGCCCAATTCTTTGGTGCGTTCTTTTACAATATAAACCATAATATTGCTGATGCCAATTACCCCGGCGATTAAGGTTCCTATTCCTATAAAAAGAATGATTATATTTAATCCGAACATCAATTGCTGCACATTTTTAGCGCCCTCTGCATAATTTTGGACACGAATAGCCGATTGGTCACTAGGATCGACTTTGTGTTTTTCTTTTAGCACTTTTGTTAACAAATTTGAAAACGCAATGGCTTCATCAACGTTTAAATTCGGATTAAAAGTTAACCCAAATCGGTCCAATTCATCATTAGGCTTATAAATTCCCTGCAATGTTGTAAATGGCGCATAAATAAAACGTTCTTCATTGTCGCCTCCCGGATCGCTAAAAACACCAACCACGCGATATGAAAGTCCGTCGAGCACAATATTTTTTCCTACAGCCGACAAATTTCCGAACAAATCTTTTTCAACCAATCTTCCTATGGCAATCACTTTTCCTTTGTTTTTGATGTCTAAAACACTCAAAAATCGTCCATCTTCAATAACAGCCGATTCCAGCGGCAGATAATCGGGATAAACACCTCGAACTGTATATTTATTTTGTTCTCCTTTATATGATGCTTGTGCAAAGCGTTCGATATTTGGACTGAAAAATTGAATATTCTCTTCAAACTTTTCATTGATAAATTTAGAATCGTCATTCCTGAATTGGATTTGCCTTCCGCTTTGCAATCCTTTGTACGGTTTTGTGGTTTTTCCGGATCTGATAAATATGGAATTTTGGGAATCTCCCGCAAATTGTTTTTCAAAAGTGTGTTTTAAACCATTTCCAATGCCAAACAACAAGGTAAACAGCAAAATCGCAAATGCAATGGTAAAGCCGGAAAGCGCGGTTCGCAGTTTGTTTTTACGGACTGTTTGAAAAATTTCTTGCCAACGATCTAAATCGAACATAATTTATATGATTACCTTTTTATTCACTTTTTCATCACTGATGATGACTCCATCTTTTAATCTCACAATTCTGTCTGTTTCCGAAGCAACATCTTCTTCGTGCGTAATTACAAAAACGGTCATTCCTTCGCGATTAATTTCTTTGAGTAATTCCATAACAGAATGTGTTGTGGTCGAATCCAAAGCGCCCGTTGGCTCATCGGCCAAAACAACTTTTGGATTGGTCACCAAAGCGCGTGCGATGGCAACCCGCTGTTTTTCTCCTCCTGAAAGCTCATTTGGCAAATGTTCTGCCCTGTCTTTTAATCCAACTTTATCAAGATATTGCAAGGCTATTTTATTTCTTTCCTTTCTGCCTATTCCTTGATAATATAAAGGCAACGCCACATTTTCCAAGGCGCTTTTATAATTTATCAGGTTAAAGGACTGGAACACAAATCCTAAAAATTTATTTCTGAGAATCGCGGCTTTTTTCTCGTCTAAATTTTCAATTAACTGTCCGTTTAAATAATAATTCCCTGTATCATGGCCGTCCAACAAACCAACAATATTTAGCAACGTTGATTTTCCGGATCCGGAAGACCCCATAATCGACACAAATTCACCTTCTTTAATATGTAAATCCAAGCCTTTTAACACATGCAGAGCACCTTTTCCTATTGGATAAGATTTATGAAGTTTTTCAATCTTAATCATTTGGTAATAGTTTTATCTAAATTAAAAATTGCCGTTGAGAGTGATTATTAATATTATGTTAAAAGAAAATATCATTTTAAATCAATAATTTTACGCAATGGACAATTTTGAAAACAAATCAATTATTCTTTTTGACGGTGTGTGTAACCTTTGCAATGTTTCGGTAAATTTTGTAATCAGGCACGACAAAAAAGCACAATTTTTATTCGCTTCATTTCAATCAGACGCTGCAAAAGAAATAATGTTACATTTCAATTTAGAAAATTTAAATGAAGACACCGTAATTTTGGTTGAAGGCAATAAAATTTATGATAAATCAACTGCAGCACTCAAAATTGCCAAACAAATAAATGGCATATTTAAAGCGTTTTACGTATTTATTATTGTGCCTAAATTTGTAAGAAATTGGATTTATAGCATCGTGGCAAAACATCGATATCAATGGTTTGGAAAAAGGAAAAGTTGTATGACTACTTCCCCTGAATTAAAAAATAGATTTTTAGCGTAGCTATGTCTCATTATTTCTTTGGATAATTATCGTCCCAATTTTTTACCTCAGGGTCATGAAGTTTGTCCAGTGATTTTGCCACAATCATGGAAACAGATGCATCACCGGTAACATTTACCATTGTTCTGCACATATCCAACGGCCTGTCAATGGCAAAAATTAATGCCAAACCTGCTTCGGGAATGCCGGCTTGCGCCAAAACAATCACCAACATCACCATTCCTGCACCCGGCACTGCTGCCGAGCCAATGCTTGCCAGTGTTGCTGTTGCTATAATTCCCAATTGAACGCCCAAGGACAAATCCATGCCAAAAGCCTGTGCAATAAAAACCGCAGCCACTGCTTGATACAAACTTGTGCCATCCATATTAATGGTAGCGCCAATTGGCAGCACAAAACTGCTCACTTCCTCATCAACGCCCAAATGCTCTGTGACTCTTTCCATAGTTACCGGCAAAGTGGCTGCGCTGCTGCTTGTTGAAAATGCCAATAATTGGGCGGGTGAAATTCCTTTAATAAATGTTGACGGATTTTTTTTAGCGATCATCCAAACCAAGCTATTGTAAAATACAATCATTAATGCCAAGCCCAAAATAACCGTAAAAGCATACCAAACCAACGCTTTAAATAAGTCGATGC
>JACUUQ010000328.1 GCA_014859175.1 Lutibacter sp.
CCCCAAAGGGAAGGACTTTTCCGCTTTCTCCAATAAAAATGGCGTCTTTATATTCTGGCCGCCACTTTTTAAAAGCTTCTACATCCAATTCATCAGAAGCGTTTACAAATGAAACATCTGCGTGGATTGGCGTAAAATAAGACCATTCTGCAGGTGATTCCCCTAAAGATTTATGGAAATCAATTAGTCCGGAATATAATTTTTTTAAGTCTTCACTAATTTCAGAAACCATTAATCCAGATTTAATAGCTTTTTCTATCAAGCCTTTAGAAATATAAATTGGTTTGCGGGCTAAATTAATTGAATCACTTTGTAATCCGTATTCCCATCTATAGACAAAAGCGCTCATTCCCATAATCATCCCCTGGTTAATCAGCTTTTTTGCATATTCATCAACAGGAACAATGCCTTTATCGAACAGGAATTTTTGCCAAAAACGGGAATACAATAAATGTCCGGTTGCGTGTTCGCTTCCTCCAATGTACAAATCAACATCCTGCCAATAATTTACGGCTTCTTTGCTTACAAACTCTTCGTTGTTATGCGGATCCATATACCGGTTAAAATAGGAAGAACTTCCCGCCCAGCCCGGCATCGTATTCAATTCCAAAGGAAATATAATTTTATGATCAATCAACTGATTACTCACAACTGCCGACTTTTCCGTATCCCAAGCCCAAAACGTGGCATTTCCCAGAGGCGGTTTTCCGTCTTCCGTTGGTAAATATTTTTCCACTTCGGGCAACACAATCGGCAAATATTTTAAGTCGATCATTTGCGGCAATCCGTTTTTGTAATACACAGGAAATGGTTCCCCCCAATAACGCTGGCGGCTAAAAACGGCATCGCGCAAGCGATAATTAATTTTTCCGCAACCACAGCCGCGTTGTTCCATTTCATGGATGATGCGTTTCATCGCCTTTTTGTAAGGCAATCCGTTCAAAAAGTCGGAATTTGCAATTACCGAATTTTCTTTGTCGGTAAAAGCGCCTTCGGAAATATCGACACCTTCAAAAATATTCGGAATTTCAAGATTAAAATGTTTTGCAAAATCATAATCGCGCTGGTCGCCGCAAGGGACCGCCATCACAGCGCCGGTTCCGTAACCCGCCAACACATAATCGCCAATCCAAATTGGGATCTTTTTTCCCGAAAACGGATGCAAGGCATATGCGCCGGTAAATACGCCGGAAATGGTTTTCACATCGGCCATCCGTTCCAGTTCACTGCGTTTTGCAGTTGCTTTTACATAAGCTTCAACAGCTTCTTTTTGCTCTGGCGTGGTAATCATCGGCACCAAATCGTGCTCAGGCGCTAAAGTCATAAAACTTACGCCAAAAATAGTATCGGGACGCGTGGTGAAAACCGGAATTTCCCATCCTAAATCCTTCCCTAAGGGAAGGACTTCAATGTTCTCGTTGGCTCCCTTTCCTTCGGAAAGGCCAGGACGTTTTTCTAGTTCAATAATAATTTTTGAAACAATTTCATCAATATTCCCAATGACTTCCTCATTTGTTAATCGAATAACTTTGTATCCCTTATTTTCAAGGATTTTAGTTCTTTCAAGATCTTTTTCAATCTGAGATTCGTGAATTTTGCCATCAACTTCAATGATTAATCGTTTAGACAAACACACAAAATCAACAATAAAAT
>JACUUQ010000107.1 GCA_014859175.1 Lutibacter sp.
GCACCGTTTCCTAAAACGCCACCTCCCAAAAGCACCTGCAAGGCCGGCGCCACCAATTTTCCCGACTTGATGGTCATTCCCTGAAAACCGATGCTTGCCATCGTATGCTGGCCGCAACTGTTCATACAACCGCTTATTTTTATGGTGATTTCTTTGTTGGCGGCAAAATGCGGAAACTCATTTTTCAACACTTTTTCCAATTCTCGGGTGATTCCCGTGCTGCTCGCAATTCCCAAATTACAGGTGTCGGTGCCCGGACAAGAAGTGATGTCGAAAATGCCGTTATAGCCCGCTTCCGCGTAACCCAGTTTCTTTAGTTCTGTATAAAAGAAAGGCAGTAATTCGGCTTTTACAAAAGGAATCAATATGTTTTGGCGCAAAGTCAGGCGCAATTCATTGGCAGCATATTTTTGAACCAAATCGGCCAATAAACGTGCTTTATCTGTATAAAAATCGCCCAGGTGAATTTTGATTCCAATGGCGTAAAATCCTTTTTGTTTCTGCGGAATCACATTGGTTAATTTCCATAGATTGTAGTGCTTTTCATCTTCAATTTTAACCAAAGGAACCGACAATTGCGGAATTGCAATTTCAGTTTCAAAGTTTGATGTGTCTATTTTAAAAGTTTGATTGGACAATGCTTTTTGCTCTTCTGAAACCAATTTCAAAAAAGCCTCCAAACCAATTTCTTTCACTAAAAATTTCAATCTGGCCCTTGCTCTTTTTGCACGTTCACCATGCCTGTCGAAAACCCGCAAAACAGCTTCAGTCACCGGAATTATTTTATCGGAAGGCAAAAACTCGTATAAGGTATCGGCCAAACGGGCTTGTGAACCCAAACCGCCGCCAAGCATCACTTTAAATCCGATTTCTCCATCTTTAATTTTAGCGATAAAACCCAAATCGTGCATAAAACTCAGGGCTGTATCTTCATCGGTCGCTGAAAAAGAAATTTTGAATTTCCTTCCCAATTCCTGACAAATGGGATTCCTTAAAAAGAACTCAAAAACGGCTTGCGCATAAGGGGAAACATCAAAAGGTTCATTGCTGTCAATTCCGGCAGTTTCCGAAGCGGTTACGTTTCGGACGGTATTTCCACAGGCTTCACGCAAGGTAATGTCGTCTTTTTCCAATTCGGCCCAAAGCTCGGGCGTTCTGTCTAAACTTACATGGTGAATTTGAATGTCCTGCCGCGTGGTAATGTGCAATCGGCCCCGAGAATATTCGTCGGAAACAGAAGAAATTCTGCGCAGTTGTTCCCCAGAAATTTTGCCATAAGGCAGTTTAATGCGGATCATTTGCACGCCAAACTGACGCTGTCCGTAAACGCCACGGGCCAAACGCAGACTTCTGAAGCGCGCCTCGTCAATTTTTCCTTCGTAATAAAGACTGATTTTTTTTTCAAGGTCAATAATGTCCTTCTCGACAATCGGATTCTCGATTTCGGTTCTGAAACTTTGCATGGTATTTTGTTTTTGTGTTAGTAGAAAAAGTTCCCTAATTCATAGGTTCAAAGAATTTAAGATTTTATATGTTTTTGATTTTTTCTATCCCCAGCCTTTTCCAAAGTAAAAGGAGTTGTTTTTTTGTTAAAAAAGCTTTTTAATATTGAACTTTCAACATAAAATAGTTTTTTCCCCAACCCTAAAGGGAGAACTATTTTTACAAAATGGCGCTAAATTATTTTTTTACTTTTTATGCCCCGGCGCCTGCTGGCCCTATCGCTAAAAATGTATACCATACATTTTCTTAACGCTCTGTCCCCCTTCGGGGGTTAGGGGGCTTTACTCAATAAACCCAACTCCGGCCGTATTGTTTGTTTGCGGATCAATTAAAATAAAAGAGCCGTTTGTTCTGTGTTCTTTAAAAGCGTCGAAAAAAATGGGTTTGTTCAACTGAAAAGACACTGACGCAATATCATTCATGTTTAAACTGGTGACCTCGTTCTCAACCCCTGAAAAATCGGGGTGTATTTTATGATTTATGGCACTGACTTTAGCGATTACCTTATTTACGCCATGTTGCAATGTGTATTTTGCGCCCGGTGCCAATGCTCTGGCATCCATCCAAGAAACGGTGGCCGTAAATGCTTTTTCAATTCTTGGCAATTCATTTGCTTTTACGATCATATCACCCCTGCTTACATTCACATTGTTTTCTAAAGTGATGGAAATGGATGATCTTCGTGCGGCACTTTGGTATTTTTTATCATTGAAATAAATTTCTTTCACTTTGGTTCTAGTTTCAGACGGAAGCACCACCACTTCATCACCCACATTGATGTCACCGCCATATACTTTGCCGGCATACCCCCTGAAATCGTGGAATTCTTGTGTTTTCGGACGAATCACATACTGCACCGGAAAACGCATTTTGCCTCTGTTGTAAATATTTACGGTGTCTAATTTTTCCAAATGCTCCAACAATGTCTGACCGCTAAACCAAGGCATTGCTGTTGAATTTTCAACCACATTATCGCCTTTTAAAGCACTTACCGGAATGTAGGTGATGTGCTGGTCTTCATAATCGCTTTTCTCAACCAACTTTTCAAAATCGGCTTTAACCTCATTGTATCTTTCTTCAGAAAAATCAACCAAATCCATTTTGTTTACGGCAACAATTACATCTTTAATTCGCAATAAATTATTGATAAAAAAGTGACGGTAGGTTTGCTCAATCACCCCGTGACGCGCATCAATCAAAATAATGGCAACTTGCGAGGTTGAAGCGCCGGTAACCATATTTCTGGTATATTCTACGTGGCCGGGCGTATCGGCAATGATGTAACTTCTTGTTTTTGTGGAAAAATAAATGTGGGCCACATCAATGGTAATTCCCTGTTCACGCTCGGCCACCAAGCCGTCTGTCGCCAAAGAAAAATCCAAATAATCGTAACCTTTTTGTTTGCTGCTTTTTTCAATGGCCTCCAATTTATCGTCGGTCAACGATTTTGTGTCGTACAATAAACGTCCGATCAACGTACTTTTACCGTCGTCTACACTTCCTGCCGTTGCTATTTTTAATACTTCCATAAGCCCTACCTAACCTCCCCGAAGGGGAGGAATATTTTTATTATTTACTATAATTTAATTTTTTTTAATGCCTTCGCGCTAACTCTTACCGCTTTGTTCCCCCTTCGGGGGTTAGGGGGCTGGCCTAAAAATACCCCTGTTGTTTTCGTTTTTCCATCGCGGCTTCAGAACGTTTGTCGTCAATTCTGGCGCCACGTTCAGAAATGCTTGAATCTCTTATTTCGGCCACCACTTCGCGAATGGTTGCTGCATAAGAATCCACTGCCGCGGTACAACTCATATCACCCACTGTCCTGAAACGAACCATGCGTTCTTCCACTTCTTCTTCATCATCTTTAAACACATGTTCTGATGCCGACCAAATAAGGCCGTCTCTCATAAATATATCACGTTTATGCGCAAAATAAATGGAAGGAATTTCCAAATCTTCATTTTCAATATAGGTCCACACGTCCAATTCTGTCCAGTTTGAAATCGGAAAAACACGCACATTTTGTCCGAGCTGAATTTGTCCGTTCAGCATATCGAACAATTCCGGACGTTGGTTTTTTTCATCCCACTGCCCAAAATCGTCTCGCACCGAAAAAATGCGCTCTTTCGCCCGCGCTTTTTCTTCATCTCTTCGCGCACCGCCAATGCAGGCATCGAACTTAAATTCTTCAATGGCATCCAACAACGTGGTTGTCTGCAACACATTTCTGCTGGAATATCGCCCAGTTTCTTCTTTTACTTTTCCTTGATCGATGCTGTCCTGAACATTTCTCACAATCAATTCCAATCCCAATTCTTTTACCAGTTTATCGCGAAACGCTATTGTTTCCGGGAAATTATGTCCGGTATCAATATGCATCAACGGAAAAGGAATTTTTGCCGGATAAAAGGCTTTTTGGGCCAATCGCACCAAGGTTATGGAATCTTTTCCGCCGGAAAATAACAATACCGGTTTTTCAAATTGTGCGGCAACTTCCCTAAAAATATAAATTGCTTCGTTTTCCAGTGCGTTTATCAATAATTTCTCTGTCATTTTATCTGTTTTATGAATGCAAACCGCATTCTCTGTTTTCCAACACTTTTGTTGGATCAAAATACGTGAATTCGTTTGGCAATTGGTACAATCTTAAATAATTGTCCAGCTGTTCATCGGTCCAATGGTAAAAAGGGCTTACCTTCAATACACCGTCTTTACTTAAGGAAACAATGCCAATATTGTCCCTGAAAGCCGTTTGCCCTTTGCGCAAGTTGGTAAACCAAACATCGGGCTTATGTTCCGCCATCGCTCTGTTAAAAGGTTCCAGCTTCACCTGTTCCGTAAAAATTTGATGCATCGGATCTTCAATTTGCGGAATTCCCATGGTCACGTTTCTGTGTTCTGCAGTTTGTTTTGGCACATACAAATGCACATTTAAATTCAATTTTTCAATTAAATCATTGGCATGCGCATAGGTTTGAGGCGTGTTGTAGCCCGTATCGCACCAAATTACCTTTAAATCATTTTTAACTTTGGTGCAGGCATATAAAATAGCCACTTCATACGGCCTAAAATTTGTGGTAACCACCGGTGCCGAAGCCAGCGACAAAGCCCAATCGATAATTTCTCCGGGCGATTTATGCTCCAGTTCCTTATTGAGGTGTTCCAAATCTAAATTTCTCATTGTTTCCGCCATTTTATTAAATTCCAAATCCGTTCGTGGCCATAGTAAAGCACCATTTTTGTAATCACTTCAATGGATCCTATTGATAATGCCATGACCAGTTCACCTGTAATAAACCAGGAAATAATCATGGTATCAACGGTCCCAACAATCCGCCAACTCATTGCTTTCACGATGCTTCGTATGGGCTTTTCCGATTTTACATCGGCCTCAAAACCTTTTTCGGCAGTTGTTTTAGATGATGTTATAATTTGATCTATTATCATATTTCTTGCGTATGCTAAATCTTTTTATCGGCAACAAAAATACATTTTTTATATAACTCTACCAATTCGATAGACTAACAGGTTAATAAAATTCAAATATTTAACATTTTATATCATATCGTACTAAATATTAAACTTTTGGGCGTTCCCCGCCGGCTGGCGGGTTGGGTTTTTCGTTCCAAACTTTTTTCGCCAAAAAGCTCAAAATAAAAGGAATTTACGATTTTAGAATTTAGCGTTTTAAATCCCCTTGTTGGTAAATCATAATGACATATTCACCTCCTTAATTTCGGACTTCCGACTTCTGACTTCCGTCTTCTAAAGCATCATCTATATCCTGAATAATATCTTCAACATGCTCCAATCCTACCGAAATCCGAACCAACCCCGGCGTAATTCCCGCCGCCAATTGCTCTTCGGCAGAAAGTTTGCTGTGCGTGGTGGATGCCGGATGCGTGACAATAGTTCGGGTATCACCCAAATTGGCGGACAAAGAGCACATTTTCAGCGCATTTAAAAAGTTCCTGCCCGCTTCCAAACCGCCTTTCACCTCCACGGCAATGATATTTCCTCCCAGTTTCATTTGCTTTTTTGCAATTTCATATTGCGGATGCGAAACCAAAAATGGATATTTCACTTTTTCAATTTTTTCGTGGCCTTCCAAATACTCCGCCACTTTCAGCGCATTTTCGCAATGTTTCTCCACACGAACCGCCAAGGTTTCCAAGCTTTTGGACAATACCCAGGCATTGAAAGGCGACAAAGCCGGACCCGTATTTCGAGAAAATAAATAGATTTCACGCACCAATTCCGCTTTTCCAACTACCACGCCTCCCAAAACACGACCCTGCCCGTCCATGAGTTTTGTGGCGGAATGGATCACCAAATCCGCGCCAAATTTTATGGGCTGTTGAATATACGGCGTTGCAAAACAATTGTCGATCACCAACAACAAATTGTGCTTTTTTGCGATGTTACCCAGCAATTCCAAATCGATAACGTCCACACCCGGATTGGTAGGTGATTCCGCATACAATATTTTGGTTGCAGGTGTGATTAAAGGCTCTATTTCCTCAGGTTTGTTGATATCGAAATAGGAGGTTTCAATCTGCCATTTCGGAAAATACTTGGTAAACAAGGTGTGGGTTGACCCAAAAACAGAGCGCGCCGAAACAATATGGTCGCCGCTGCTTAACAAAGCTGCAAAGGTCGAAAAAACCGCCGCCATTCCGGTGGCAAAAGCATAACCGGCTTCCGCGCCTTCCATTTGCACTACTTTGTCAGTAAATTCTGTCGTATTCGGATTACTGAAACGCGAATAAATGTTTCGCTCTTTTTCTTCGCTGAAAGCAGCGCGCATTTCTTCGGCATCCTCAAACACAAAGCTTGACGTTAAATACAAGGGCGTTGAATGCTCCTGATACCGGGAACGATCCATTTGGTTTCTGATGGCTTGGGTTTCGAAATTTTTGTTGCTCATATTATTGGTATTTTTGCCCTTCGACTGCGCTCAGGGTGACGGTTTATTGGTATTTTGCCCTTCGACTGTGCTTCGGCTAAGCTCAGCAACCACGATCAGGACGACGGTTTATTGGTGTTTTTAATTGAACTTTTTTATTGACTAACTTTTATACCTGCAAGGCCTAATTTTTATCCGCCAATCGCAAAATATCCCCGAAAACGCCACGGGCGGTCACTGCCGCTCCGGCACCGGCACCCTGAATTACGAGTGGCTTTTCGCCATAAGATTCGGTATAAATTTCGAAAATGGCGTCGGCGCCCTGTATTTGTCCGAGTGCGCTGTTGCTTGGCACCGAAACCAATTTTACTTCCAAATTTCCTTTGTCCTGCTGCAAATCGCCCGAGATTTCCCCGATATAACGCAACACGTGATTCGGTTTTTGAGCGTCTTTTATTTGCTGAAAATGCGCATTCATTTCCCCCAATCTTTTCAAAAATGAATCGGCGGCTCCAGATCTTAAATTTTCCGGAATTAAATTTTCAATGGTCACATCGGCAAGCTCATTTTGCAAATCGAGTTCCCTCGCCAAAATCAGCAATTTTCTTCCCACATCGTTACCGCATAAATCCTCACGCGGATCTGGTTCCGTAAAACCTTGATTGATGGCTTCTTGCAACACCTCGCTAAACGCATGGTTTTCCGCCGAAAAATTGTTAAACAAATAACTCAGCGACCCCGAGAAAACGCCACGAATACACGTGATATTTTCTCCGGAATCATGCAACAGTTTAATGGTGTCAATCAATGGCAAACCGGCACCCACATTGGTTTCATACAAATAGGATTTCTTGTTGTTTTTTAAGGTTTGCCGCAGCGATTTGTAAAACGCATACGACTTGGTATTGGCTATTTTGTTGGAAGAAATCAAATCGAATCCGTTTTCCGCCAAATCGATATAATTGTCCACAAACTGCGCACTGGCCGTATTGTCCACCGCAATTAAATTTTCCAGATGGTTTTTTTCCGCATAATCAATTACATCTTTCACCGAATAATCTTGAGTTGAATTTTCTTCCAATTCGATTGCCCAATTTTCTGAAATCCCGTTTTTGTTTAACAGTACTTTCGTGGAATTTGCCACCGCAAAAATGTTCAAATGGATATTTTTTCGTCTTAAAATGTTTTGTTGGCTTTTTAAAATTTGGTCAATCAGCGTTCCGCCAACCAAACCTTTCCCAAAAATGGCAATGTTGATTCGCTTTGAAATTCCGAAGATTTCGCCGTGAATCACATTCACCGCTTTGTTTAAATCCGATTTTTTCACCACCAGGCAAACATTGGCGCCGGTCACGGTGTTGTTGATCAATATTGGCGTAACGCGGTTTTTGATTAAGGCGCCATAAGGCTGGTTAAAAGAATGCAAACTCTGTCCGATAATTGAAATCACCGACACATTTTCGGTCACATAAATTTGGCTGATGTCTTTGGTCTGAAATTCATTTTTGAACTCATTTTCCAAAACCATTTTCGCTTTGAATCCGTTTTTGGCATCCACAATAAATCCGATTCCCCGTTCCGAAGAACCTTGCGAAATAATGCTCACGCTAATATTTTCTTTCGCCAAAGCCGTAAAAATTCGTCCGTCCACCCCAACTTTTCCCAACAATCCGCGCCCGATTAAATTCACCAAAGCAACATTCTCTTGTACCGTCAACGACTTTATGCCGCCCTGTTCCGTTTCCGAACCGATTAGCGTTCCTTTATTTTCAGCATCAAACGTGTTCAAAATCCGCAAAGGAATATTTTTCTCGATTAAAGGAATGATGGTTTTTGCGTGCAAAATATTCGCGCCAAAATTTGCCATTTCGTTGGCTTCCTGATAGGTGAGTTTTTCAATTATTTGGGAATTCTCCACCAAATCGGGATTTGCCGTATAAATTCCGTTCACATGCGTATAATTCTGAAGCTCTTTTGCATTTAAATAATTGGCGATTAACGCTGCGGTATAATTGCTGCCGTTTCTTCCCAAAGTGGTGGTTTCACCCTGTAGGTTTGAGGCGATAAAACCGGTAATCACCTGAATGGTGTCGCCGTTGTGTTGTTGAAAATGTGCGATGACATTTTCTTCGGAAACCGATTCAAAAGGCAAAGCTTTTCCAAATTGGTTGTTGGTTTTTATCAAGGTTCTTGAATCCACAAAATTGGCTTTGATCCCTTTTTTGTTCAGCAAATGGGCAATGAATTTTCCCGACATAATTTCCCCTTGCGAAAGCACCTGGTCTTTCACTTTTTCACTGTAATCGCCCAATAAATTTACGCCCCTGAAAATTTCTTCCAAAAGCTTAAATTCTGCCGACAAATCAACGCCTTCACCGCCCTCTATTTGGTATTTTTTAAGCGCTTCAAACTCATCTGCATAAGGCAAATCGTTTTTTGCTTTTTCCAAAATAGACTCCAAATGATCGGTTGTTTCGCCTCTTGCGGAAACCACCAAGGCTATTTTCTCCCCGTTCTTTATTTTATTTTCAACAATGGCCAGCGTGTGTTTTAACCCGGTTCCGTTGGCCAATGATTTTCCTCCAAATTTTACAACTATCATATTTTATATTTAAAAAACGTCACTTAAAGCTTCCACCAATTGTTCAAATTCAATGAGAAATGCATCGTGACCGTGAATAGATTTGATTTCTTTATAGACGACTTCCTTATTTTGCTGATCCAAAAGTTTTGCCGTTTCCTTATTGTCGGAGGCCACGAAAAACAAATCGGAGTCGATGCCTATCATAATCACTTTCGATTTTAATGTTGACAAAGCTTCCTCAATACTTTCAAATTTTTTCGAAATATCTACAGAGCTCAGCAAATGCGTCATCACTTTATAGGCGTGCAAGGTAAAACGGCCTTCCAGTTTTTCCCCGTGGTGCAACAACCAGCTTTCAATGTTGTAAATTCCCAAATTGGTATTCACCGTTCTGTTGAAACGCGATTGAAAAGAGGCCGGACTTCTGTAAAAAAGCATTGCCATCATTCGCGCGTCGTGCAATGGTTTTTTTGAATTTTCCAAAATTTGAAACTGCACTTTGTTATGCCCTAAAACCCAGTCCGACGCTTTCCAGTCTGAAGCCACCGGAATTAAATTTTCAATGAGATTTGGAAATAAAATCGCCATTTCCCAGGCAATTCCGCCGCCCAAAGAACTGCCGATGGCCGCATACAAGCTTGAAATTTGCAGTTGCTGCAGCGCCAACCCAAAAAGATTTGCAATGTCTCTTGCCGAAAACGCATTGTATTCAAATAAAATTTCTGAGGTTTTATAGCCATTTCCCGGAATGTCGAAAGCCAGCACCGTATATTTTTTGA
>JACUUQ010000108.1 GCA_014859175.1 Lutibacter sp.
CCCAAGATTCCTGGTGAAGTTTTGTTTTGTTTTTAAATTCGGAATCGCCTGCAATATAGTTTTCGAGCAAGGTTGGATAAGTGTTGGCTTCTTTATAAAATCCAAACAAAGGATCGGCACAAGCAATCACAAGCGGTGCTTTTTTGTTTTCAATCACTTTATTGATGCCGTTGTCTATCGCCCTAAAAAAAGTGAAAAGTTCTTTTTTTGCATCATCGTTTCCCGGATTTTTACCTTGAAATGCTCCGCTTAATTGTGCATTTTGCCCGCCTCTGAATTGAAGCATATTTTGCCTAAAATCAAAGCCAACGGCTTCTTCCAATTGCGCTGGCGCAAAATCTTCAATATAAATATCCTGATAGCCATATTTATTGGCTTCATAAAGTTTTACGTAATCCTGGCTTAATTCCAGCAAATAATAATCATCGTCTTCATGGTATAAAGGCAACAAAGGCATCAGATAAAAATGGTCGCTTACAGTTGTTTTTATTTCAAATGAAATAGGAAGCGTGTAATAATTAATCCCGTTTTTATCCAAAAAAACAGCTAGCCCATCCGACGGATTTCGCCACAATTCAATATCGGTAAGCAATGCTTTTACAGGCTTCAGATAATTTTTGATCTCTTGCGGATCCATTTCATGGCGCTCCAAATCAGCACTCACTTTTTTGATGCATTGTTTTAAAGTGGCTTGCGCAAGGCGCTCATTTTGTTCTTTGCCTTTTTTATGCATCGGTAGATAGATGGAAACGCAATGAAGTCCGTGCGTATTTGCTAATTTTTCAAAAATGGGTTTAGGTAACGGATGATTGATAGCTACTGACATAATCTGAAATTTTGTCTTAAATTACCAACACTTTTGTGAAATTAAAATGATATTGCTCAAAATTGCATAATCGTTTTCCCATTAACTTTTTATTTGGTGATTGGTTTATTTGGCTAAGTTCTAATTAAAACAGCATTTGCGTTAGGGAGTGAAGTGAAAATCCTTTTATTGCCATTTCGCAATAAAAGATTGCAACGAAAAGCCCGACCCTTGTGGTAACGCTCAAAAAATATAGCTAAAAATTGCGGCACTTATTAAAATTAAAGCGTTTATTTTAGTGCATCACCAAAACATTGAAAATCCAACATTCAAAATCCAACATCCAACATTTTTATAAATAACTGATATTAATCAATTCTCTAAGCTGATATCCCTCAATGCATTAAACAAAGAAGATTGCTAATTTTAGAATAAAACTTAACATCATGAAACGAGCATATCAAATTTTGCGACAAAAAGAGGTGGTTAATGGCGAACAGCAGCTGTACCAATAAAAAATAAAATTTAAACAGATGAAAAGAATTGCATTATTTATAGGAATTTTGTTAGTTTCTGCCTGTTCTTCAACCCGGTTTGTCGACAGCTGGAAAAACAAGGAAATCACTTCTTTTGAACCGAAAAAAGTATTGGTGGTTGGCATTACGGATAACCTTACGGCCCGAAAATTATTTGAAGAAAAATTGAAAAATGCATTTATACTTCGAAATATTTATGCCGCGGAAAGCATGGCTGTTTTAAACTATGGCTTTACCGCTTCCAAAAAAAGCGAGGAAGAAATTGATAAAATGATAAAAAAAATAGCCGATGACGGTTTTGATACCGTTGTAATTACGTCGGTTAAAGGCGTTCAAGAAAAAGTTAATTATTCGGCTTATTATTATCCAGCTATCGGTTATCGCTGGTCGCGATTCGGAAGGTATTATTATTGGTACCAAGACATCTATTACACGCCGCGATATTATGATTATTATAAAGTTTATAATGTTGAAACGGTTATTTACAGCATCAATGAAGACGACACCAAATCGTTGGTTTGGGTTGGGGCGATGAATTTGGTTGATCCGCAAAAAATTAACACGGCGGTAAATGACTATGTAAACAGCATTATAAATCAGCTTGAAAAAGAAAATCTGATTAAAGCATTGTAAAAAACATGCTGAAATCGCATTTGGAAAATAAAATAAAGCTTCCCGGTTTTAAATCCGGTAAGCTTTATTTTTATATATGCCATAGGTCTTTTTAAAAGGAAAAAATCAATAATTCCTGTTTTCTGCAAGGAAAATTAAAATGCGAGCTGAACATCATTGAATTTTTGTTTTTCTGCTTTGCGGGTATTCTCAATTCCCTTCAGCAAGGCATCGGGATTAAATGAAATGCTGTCAATGCCCTGTTTCACCAAAAATGCCGCAAAATCCGGAAAATCGCTTGGCGCCTGGCCGCACAATCCAATTTTTGTATTGGTTTTTTTTGCCTTTTCAATGGCCATGGCAATCATCGCTTTCGAAGCTTTGTCATTTTCGTCAAATATTCCGGACATGAGCTGGGAATCGCGGTCAACGCCCAAAGTTAGCTGGGTTAAATCATTTGAGCCAATAGAAAATCCGTCAAAAATCTTGGCAAATTCCTCGGCCAAAATAACGTTGCTTGGCACTTCAACCATTGTGTAAATTTCCAATCCGTTAATGCCGCGTTTCAATCCGTAATCAGCCATTATTTGAACCACTTTTTCGCCTTCTTCCAAGGTTCTGCAAAAGGGAATCATCACTTTTAGATTGGTGAGCCCCATCTCATCGCGGATTCTTTTTATGGCTTTGCATTCCAATCCGAAGCCTTCTTTGTACAAATCGTTGTAATATCTTGAAGCGCCCCTAAAACCGAGCATCGGATTTTCCTCTTGCGGCTCAAATTGTTTTCCGCCGATCAAATTTGCGTATTCATTGGTTTTAAAATCGCTGGTTCTCACAATCACTTCTTTCGGATAAAATGCTGCGGCAATCATGGCGATTCCTTGGGCGAGCTGGTCAACAAAATAATCTTCTTTGTTCAAATAATTGGCCGTCAGTTTGTTAATTTCATTTCTTACGGAAGCATCTTTAATTTCGTCAAATTTCAGTAACGCCATTGGATGAATTCTAATGGTGTGGGAAATTATAAATTCCATGCGCAACAAACCAACGCCATTATTTGGGTAAAAAGAAAGTTGAAAAGCTTTTTCCGGATCGGCCAATATCATTTTCATTTCCGTTTTTGGCATTTGAATATTAGAAAAATCGATTTGTTTTTTTACAAAATCAAGTTTTCCTTCATAAATATAGCCAGTTTTTCCCTGGGCGCAGGAAATGGTAATAATTTCGCCATCTTTGATGGTTTCGGTTGCATTTCCGCAACCCACAACCGCAGAAACACCGAGTTCCCTGGCAACAATAGATGCGTGGCTTGTTCTGCCGCCTTTATTGGTTACAATTCCGCCGCTCATTTTAAGTATCGGATCCCAATCTGGCGTTACGGTGTCGGTCACCACAATTTCGCCTGGCTGTAATTTTGTTGCCTCTTTTGGCGCGCCCAAAACGCGTGCGATTCCCACAATTATTTTAGATCCCACGGCATTTCCGGTGCAAAGGATTTTGCTTTTTTCAGTCAATTTATATTCATAAAACAGGTTTTTGTCCTTCGTTTGGTGCACTGTTTCCGGACGGGCCTGCGTAATGTATAATTTCCCGGTGATTCCGTCTTTTGCCCATTCAATATCCATGGCTTTTTTATAGTGTTCTTCAATCATCAGCGCCCAATTGGCCAGCGTTTGTACTTCATCATTGTCCAAAATATATTGATTTTGTTTTTCCAAAGGTGTTTCAATATTCATTATGGACGAATGGTTGTTGGATTCCGCATAAATCATGGTTTTGGCTTTATCGCCCATTTTTTTCTGAAGAATGGCATTTTTGCCAAGCTTTAAAGTAGGTTTAAACACATAAAATTCGTCGGGATTCACCAAGCCTTGCACAATATTTTCACCCAATCCCCAAACGCCGGAAAGCAGAATGACGTTTTCAAAACCCGATTCTGGCTCAAGTGTAAATCCAACCCCCGAACAGCCTTTGTCTGAACGCACCATCTTTTGCACGCCAACGGAAATGGCAATTCCGTGATGTTCAAAACCCTTGTCTTCCCTATATTTTATTGCCCGATTGGTGTACAGCGACGCAAAGCAATTTTTAATGGCTTCCAGCAAATGTTTTTCACCTTTGATATTTAAAAAAGTGTCGTGTTGCCCCGCAAAGCTCGCTTCCGGCAAATCTTCTGCAGTGGCACTGCTTCTTACTGCGACTTCAAAATAGTCGTTTCCGCATAAATTTTTATAGGCATCAATAATGGCAATTGAAAATTTATCTGAGAATTTTCCGTTGTGAATTAATTCCCGCGCTTCTTGGCCAATGTCATTTAGGTTTGAATAGGCTAATTTATCAAGTTTCTTCAACGTGTTTTTTAGGGTGTCTTCCAATTTATTTTCCTTAAGGAATAAATTAAACGCATAAGACGTGGTGGCAAAACCGTTTGGAACATTGATTCCTTTTTTATAAAGTTGCGTGTACATTTCGCCCAAAGAAGCATTTTTGCCGCCAACTTGTGCGATGTCATGAATCCTAATTTGGCTGAATTCTTTAGTGAGTGACTTCATTTTAAAGGCTTTTTTTGTTAATAATTGGCTTCGTTAAAACTTAATAAAGGAATTTTACCAAAGGATTCCATTTCTGTAACCATATCGCGCTGAAACAGTTTTTTTAGAAATCCGCTTTTTTTGCGTTCCAGCATCGCCACCATATTGGCATCATTGCTGTCTAAATAATCCTTTAGTGTTTCAAATATTTCTTCGGAAAACAACACTTTAAATTTAATTTTTTTATAGGTCACCTTTTGGTTTACCATTTCTTTAAACCATTCCATTTTTAAATTTCCGTCACCATGAATGTTTGGCGCAATATGCACCACCGTGATATTTGCATTAAATTTTTTGGCAATTTGTGAAACAATGTAAATGGCGCCAATATCTTCCTGTTCAAAATCAGTTGCATAAACGATTAATTTAAGTTTTTCGCCCGCATTTTCAGGAACCAATAATACTGGGCTTGGCGCTTTTTCAATCAAACTCATGGAAGTGTCTCCCATAAAAAGTTCTTTAATTGCGCTTTCTTTTTTCATTCCAATTACAATCATAAAGGCTTTATGTTCATTGGCTTTTGCGAGGATTCCGTGGTAAATGGACAAATTTTCAAAAGCCTCGGTTTGCACTTTCATTCCGGCCAAATCTTTTCCCAAGTGTTTTTTGCACCAATTTTTGAGCATTGTGTTGTGTTTTTTGAGCGTCGTTTTTTCAAGTTCATCATAAAAAACGTTAAATTCCATTCCCAACATCATCGGAAGGCTATAGACATGAATTACCAACAAATTGGCGCCAAATTTTGCGCTTAATTTGTGTGCATATTTTAAGCCAGTTACCGCATTTTTGGAATAATCCGAAGCAAAAATTATTGTTTTCATCTTGATTTTTGTTTAGCTGGTTAATAATTAAAGATAGAAATCCAAATGTTGCCATAGAATGATATTACTCATTTAAGGATCTGGAATAATTGATAATGGTCATTTTTTAGGGTAAAACGCTTTACTAAATTTATGGTATAAAATTTAAGACCATGGAAAATATCAGCAAAAAAGACCTTCTTTGGATATATCGCAAAATGAAAACTTCCCGATATTTTGAAGAGAAAATGGAAAAAGTTTATTTGGAAGGAAAACAGCCTGTTTTTAATATTGGCGCAGGCCCTGTTCCGGGTGAAATGCATTTGTCGAACGGACAAGAGCCGGCAGCGGCATCAATGATTGTGCATCTCACAAAAAATGATACCGTGACCGCTACACACCGACCACACCATGAAGCCATCGCAAAAGGGGTGGATCTTAAAAAGATGACTGCCGAAATTTATGGTAAAAAAACCGGTTTGGGAAAGGGAAAAGGCGGTCATATGCATTTATTTGATCCCGATGTAAAATTCTCCTGCGGCGGTATTGTTGGCGCAGGAATACCACATGCCGTCGGCGCCGCATTGGCAAACAAGAAAAGGGGCGAAAACTGGGTTGCTGTTGCGTTTATTGGTGAAGGCGCAGCAAATACCGGGGCATTTCATGAATCACTGAACCTTGCGGCGCTTTGGAATTTGCCATTTATTGTGGTGATTGAAGATAACAAATGGGGAATTTCTGTCGCCAAAAAAAATGCCACCAGCGTAACTTCCAATGCCATCAGGGCGAAAGCTTACGGCATCAAAGGATATTCCGTAAAAGATAACGACCCTATTGAGATGTTTAAAGTTAGCAAAGAAGCTGTTGAAAGAGCCAGAAAAGGCGAGGGGCCATCAATTATAGAAATTAAAACATATCGTTATTTAGGTCATTTTCAGGGAGATCCGGAATTGTACAGAAATAAAGAGGAGGTTCCGAAATTAAAAGAGAAAGATCCTATTGAACGCTTAAAAAAAGAAATGTTAAAAGAAAATGTGGCAACAGTCGAAGATTTTAAAAAAATGGATGCGGAAATTTATAAAGAAGTGGACAAAGCCTATGAATTTGCAGTCAATAGCGAATATCCCGAACCTGAGGACGCATTGGAAGATGTATTCTGTTAGTCGCTTACAAATGCAATAAAAACTTAAAATGACAAGACATGAAAACAATTAAAGAAAAAACAAAAAAACTTACGGGCAGCAAAGCGATGATTCAGGCTTTGGAGCAAGAGATGAACAGGGACGACAGCATATTTGTTATGGGTGAAGATGTGGGTAAATACGGGGGAATATTTGGTTCCACTACCGGTTTGTTCGATAAATTTGGCGGGGAAAGAGTGATGGATACCCCAATATCCGAAACTGGTTTTATTGGCGCCGCCGTAGGTGCTGCGGCGGAAGGATTCAGGCCCATAGTGGAATTAATGTTTGTTGATTTTCACGGCGTTGTGATGGATCAAATTTACAACCATATCGCCAAAATACACTATATGAGCGGCGGTGCCGTAAAATTGCCAATTGTTTTAATGACAGCTGTTGGCGGTGGTTACAGTGACGCGGCGCAGCACTCACAAACTTTATATGCGAGTTTCGGACATTTACCTGGATTAAAGGTGGTTGCCCCAACGTTTCCACATGATATAAAAGGAATGTTGATTTCAGCCATTCGTGATGACAACCCCGTAATTTTCATGTTTCATAAAACACTTCAGGGACTTGGCTGGATGGATCAAATTGACGCTTCATTGGGAGATGTGCCTGTAAATGCCTATACCGTTCCTTTAAATAAGGCCAACGTGGTAAGAAAGGGAAAGGACATTACCATTGTGGGTGTGCAAATGATGACTGTTGAAGCGCTGAAAGCAGCCGAAGAATTGGCGAAGAAAGGCATTGAAGCCGAGGTAATTGACCTGCGCTCCATAAAACCGATAGACAAAGAAACCATTTTAAAATCTGTTGCTAAAACCCATCATTTGCTTGTGGTGGATGAAGATTATTTGTCTTATGGCATTACTGCCGAAATTAGTGCCATTGTTGCCTCTGAAGGTTTTGGCGATTTAAACGCCCCAATCGGCCGTTTGGCAATACAGGATGTTCCAATACCATATAGCAGGGTTATGGAAAAATTTGTAATTCCTGATTCAAAAAGTATTATAGATTCAGTTTTAAAATTGATAACGGTATAAAATAACGCGAGATGTCGGAACTTAAAGAAATAAAGCTTCCAAAAGAATTGGGAGAAGGAAATGAAAGCCTGGTGGTTATGTGGTTCAAAGAACCCGGAGAAAGCTTCGAGGAAGGAGAAGCATTGGTAGAGGTGCAAACCGATAAAGTCGCTTTTGAAGTGCCGGCGCCTTTTTCGGGCGTTCTTTCCGAGATTAAAGTGAAACGGGGAGAAACCGCTAAGGTTGGACAAGTTATGGCAACCGCTGAAATTTCAGAAACCAGTACATAGGCATACCATATTTAGTGAAATTTAACTTAAAACGGAACTATCATGAGCGATTTTAGAAACAGGCCAAATGGAACTTACATTTTAGATGCCAATTGGGAAGAGTTGTATATTCTCACAAAACACTGGAAATCGGATTTGTTGTTTTATAGAGACGATTTAAATTTTTTGGACAATTTAATCGACAAATATTTAATCTGGATTTCGAACAAAAAAGACAGTGAGGCAGTGCGCAAAATTGACAACGGCATTTTAGAAACCGCCAAAAAATGTACCGATTTATTGCAAAGGGTTGATAAACATTTAACGCATCTGGCAAATTTAATGGAAGATCCTTTTAAATATGATTCCCATCAATTTAGGACAGAACATCAACAGCTTGAAGATGACATCACAAATTTTGTAAAAGCTTTCAGAAACAATAGAAAGGAAGTTTTTGAGGTGACAAAAATGGTGATTGACAGCGATGAGTTTGTTCGTCAGTTTGTGGTGGAATAAAGTGATTTTTTAATTTTTATGCTGATTTTGAAGTGATTAATTAGCGAATTTTTATACTTATTGAGAAGGCTTCAATGTCATTTAAATTTAAAATTATAGTGATATGAAGTTGTTGCGTGTTAAACAGATGCTTTTCGCAATGCTGATTTTAAGCGGCCAAGAAATGTTTTCCCAAGACAGTATTTCTGTAAGTTTAAATGATGCAATAACCTTGGCATTTGATCAAAATATCAACGTCATTATTGCCAATGATGCGTTCATTTCTTCAAAATTCGCCTTAAAAGAAGCCAAAGGAAATTTTTTGCCTAAAATTTATCTCAGCTCCAGCTACAACCGAAATATCGACCAGCAAGTGATTTTTTTATCGGAAGGTTTTGGAGTGGCCAACAATGCCACAAAATTGGGTTCCGACAATGAATTTAGGAGTTCCTTAAACTTTTCGCTTCCACTTTATGAACACTTTAATTTTGCCAATAAAAAATTGGCCGAAACACAAGTTGATTATCAAAATGAAGCCAAAAGAGGCGTGAAGCAGTCCATGATTCACGACGTTAAAAAAGCCTATTTCAATTATTTAATTGCGCAGGAAGTGGTGAAAGTGCAAGAAAGCCGTTTAAAAAATGCAGCAAATTTTTTGGCGGATATTCAAAAAAGACTGCAACGGGGAACTTTAACCGAATTTGATGTTTCATCGGCAAAAGTGCAGAGAGCCATCGCCAAAAGCAATTTGTTGGAAGCGCAAAGTAATTTAATTCCGGCAGAAAATGCCTTAAAATTGTTGTTGGGTTTAAATCCGGATGTTTCCCTTAAATTGACGGAATCCATCGAAATAAGAAGCGATGAAATAATTTTTGAGGAAGAAACTGATCGACTGCTTAAAAAAAACAGCCAGTTAAAACAATTGGAATTGACCGTTGGCTTGAATGAAAACCGACTTGAATTGGCGAAATCGGCTTATTATCCAACTTTGGACGCCATCGGAAATTACAATTATCAGGCGCACGCAAACAATTTTAAGTTTTCTGAATACGATTGGACACAAACAAGTTTAGTTGGACTTCAATTACAATTCCCTGTTTTTAACGGAACCGTCACCAAAAACAAGGTGCAGCAAGTGGCTTTAAACAAAAAAATTGCAGAAGAAGAAAAAGAATATGCCGCCAAAGAAATCCAAATGAAACTAAATGAATTGGTTTCCCAATTACAATTTTCCAAGCTGAAAACAGAAGTGCAACAGGAAAATTTATTGTTGACGGCCGAAGCGTTGAAACTCGCAAAAAAAAGGTACGATTTGGGCGTGGGGACAATTTTGGAAGTAAATGATGCCGAATTGGCCTTTACGCAGTCGCGTTTGAGTTGGTTGCAAGCTGTATTAAGTTATAAAACAACCTATTATGATTACCAATTATTAACAGGAAAAGATT
>JACUUQ010000109.1 GCA_014859175.1 Lutibacter sp.
ATAACAAATTTTGATACACACAGAAATGATTAATGGCGAACTGCATCTGTACCAAATAAAAAATAAAATTTAAACAGATGAATAAGAATTATTATGCCGTAATTATGGCGGGTGGTGTCGGCTCCCGATTTTGGCCAATGAGCACAGAACAGTTTCCCAAGCAGTTTCACGATATGCTGGGAACCGGAAGCACGTTAATCCAAAAAACAGTCGGTCGATTTGAAAAAATAATTCCAGCCGAAAATATCTTAATTGCGACCAACAAAAAATACGAAAATTTGGTGTTGGAGCAGCTGCCGAAAATTTCATCGAAGCAATTGCTGTTAGAACCCGCAATGCGAAATACCGCACCGTGCATTTTATACAGCGCTTTTAAAATTCATCATGAAAATCCTGACGGCATTATGGTAATTGCGCCATCAGACCATTGGATTGAGGACGAACCGGAATTTTTAAAAAACATTAAAACCGCCTTCGATTTTTCAGCAGAAAATGATGCACTTTTAACGCTTGGCATTCAACCAACCAGTCCAAATACGGGTTATGGCTATATTCAGTTTGCAGATTCAGAAAACGAACTAAAAAAAGTTAAAAAATTCACAGAGAAACCAAATTTGGAAATTGCCAAACAATTTTTAGAAAGTGGTGATTACCTTTGGAATGCCGGCATTTTTGTTTGGAGCGCCAAAAGCATTTTAAAAGCATTCAAAACACATTTGCCCGAAATGTATGCACTATTTTCAAATGGTGAAAAGAATTACAACACCGTTTTAGAAAACCAGTTTATTGAAACCAATTACGGGTTTTCGGAAAATATTTCCATTGATTTTGGCATTATGGAAAAAGCAGGCAATGTATTTGTGTTGCCGGTAAATTTTAAATGGAATGATTTGGGAACTTGGAGTTCCTTGCATAAAGAATTAAAAAAAGATTCGAACCAAAACGCGACATTGGGCGGTGAAGTTATTTACATAGATTCATCCAATAATATCGTAAAAACACAATCCAAAAAACGTGTGGTAATACAAGGATTAAATGATTATATTGTGGTTGAAAAAGATGATGTAATTCTTATTTGCCCAAAAGATAAAGAACAAGACATAAAACAAATCACTTCAGCAGTAAAAAATGAATTTGGAAAAGATTTTGTTTAAAAAAATGGGCATAGTTCTGTTTAAAACAGCTTATGCGTTAGGGATTGAACCCCTTCGGCTGCGCTCAGGGTAAACTAAGTGTTTGAGCACTTTTTTAGTTGTTTTTCGCAACTAAAAAATGCGAGTAGTGAAAGCCCGACCGCTTTTTCAGCGGGAACGCCCAAAACAATTATATATAAATTGTGGTGCTTATTAGCATAAAACCAAAAAATGTAATTATGGAAGACGAAAAAAACATTAAGCCAGACGAAAAGAAAAAATTAACGGAAGCTTGGGAGACCATAAAAGAATTTTTATTTAAATTGTTGGACATTAAACATGACACCAACAAAGAAGGCACTATTGAAGATATAAAAGAAAATATTTCCATGAAAGGCCATACTGCCTGGGTGTTGATATTTTCCATCTTAATAGCTTCTATTGGATTAAACGTCAGTTCAACAGCCGTTGTGATTGGCGCGATGCTTATATCGCCTTTATTGGGTCCAATTTTAGGTGTTGGATTGTCTATCGGAACCAATGATATCGACACGTTAAAGCGTTCCCTGACCAACTTTGGCCTCATGGTAGGCTTAAGTTTACTAACCTCATTTCTTTTCTTTTTAATTCCAATATTCAGAAATGAAACCCCTGAACTTTTGGCAAGAACTTCGCCCGATGTTCGAGATGTATTTATTGCCATTGCTGGTGGTTTGGCATTGATTATTGCCATAAGCCGAAGAAGCAAACAAACAAACACCATTGCCGGTGTTGCCATTGCCACTGCTTTAATGCCGCCGCTTTGCACTGCAGGATACGGTCTAGCAATAGGGAATTTTAGTTATTTTGGCGGTGCTATGTTTTTATTTAGCATCAACACCATATTTATAGCTTTGGCAACTTTTGTGATTGTGAAATTTTTACATTTCCCCATGGTAAAATATCTCGATTCCGCCAAAAGAAAAAAAATCGCACAAATGGCTTCATTTGTAGCATTTTTAGTATTTGCAGCAAGCATTTATCTGTTTTTTAATTTATTCAAAATAAATCAGTTTAAACAATCTGCAACAAATTTGATAACTGATCTAAAAAAGAGCGGGGTCAGCATTATTGATGAAAAAGATGATGATCTAAACTATAAAGACAAAAGCATAAAAATTTATGTTTATGGCAAAAAGCTCTCTACGGATGAAATTAATTATTGGACAGCTAAACTTCCGGAATATAGACTAACGGAAACGAAATTAATTGTTGAACAGGGCGCTGATTCTGATTTAATGCAAGAAGTAAAAAACCTTACGGATTTGTACAATCAAAATCAAAAATTAATTTCGTCCAGAGATGAATCCTTAAAAGAAAAAGAGGACAAAATTAAACTTCTGGAAATTGAATTGGGCAAATTTTACGACAATGAAATTCCTTTTAGGCAAATTAGCAAAGAAGCCCAAATAAATTATAGCGGCCTAAAGCAATTAAACTATTCCAGGCTTTATAAAACCAATTTTCAAACAATAGATACAATAACTGTTTTTAATGCTGAGTGGAATTCTGATGTTCAAAATAAAGCCCAAGAGGAAATCAGATTAAAAAAATGGTTAAAAACGCGTTTGAATTTAGACACTCTTGTTGTAAACAATCGTTAAAAATCGAAAATAACGCCAAATCTCGGAAGCACCGTGCCAGAAGTATTTTTCACACTTTCCAGCACATATTTGGCATTGTTATCGGCATCAATTATTTTATTTCCGTTGGCGTCCAAAGTTGGAATTAAATAGGGTTGCTCAATTGCTTCACCAGCCAAAACATTTTGAATATCCACATAAAAATTTAGGGAGAATTTTTTCCAAAACCAAGTTTTGTCAATGCGAAGATCTAATTGTGAAAAGGTTTTAAATCGTTCCGTATTTAATTGACTGTAATCTAAAATTCCCTGATTGGACACGTCGTAATTTGCAATTTTGGAAGATGCATCCATATCATAAGGCGTATAAGGCCGTCCGCCCACCAACCTAAATTTACCGCCTAGTTCCCAATTTCTTTTTAGTTTTTTGCCTCCAGTGACAGTTAACAAATGTTTGTTGTCCCAGGTTGAAGGAATATAGTTGTTTAAATTGTCTTTAAATTCACTCACCACAAAAGTATAGGATAAAATACCATACAGTCCGGAGTAGGACTTCTTTTGCGCAAAAAACTCAAAGCCATAAGCCCTTCCTTCTGATGTTGATATTACTTCTTCATTTCCAACAACGCCAAAATCGGCTCCCAAATTTGCCAAACTGATTTGGTTTCTTACAGAAAAAGGATAATTTTTATAGGTTTTATAAAAACCTTCAACACTAATTTTTGAACTATTGTTTGGTGTAAATTCGAATCCGCTTACCCAATGATTTGCCTGGATGTATTTTAATCCGTTGTTTTTAGTCACCAAATTGTTTTCCGCATCTCTATAACCCAAAATTGTATAGGTTGGTAACTGTGAATAAATCCCTGCGGATGCATTAACAGTAAAATTATTTGTGAGCTCATAAGCCAGCGAAATTCTTGGTGAAAATTGATTGAGCGGATTTCGCATTTCAGTGTCATAATCGGCGCCATCCATCCTAAAACCAAAGGAAGTCCCCAATCTGGAATTAAAATATTTTTTTGAAACTTGTCCGAAAACAGCGTATTTAAACATCGCCAATTCCGAAGAAAAATCCACATCATAAACCCCTTCTGAATTTGCTGTTTTTTGGAATGTTTCAGTGGTATATTTGGCTTGCTCCAAACCAAAACCCACCGATAATTTATAATTATTAGCTGAAGTTGATGTGTTTTCAAAACGAAATTTATTTTCAATTTCATTAGAAGTATAGTCCAGCAACAAATCGGAAGCGTTGGCGGTGTTATTAAAATACTTTTTGGCATTGTTGCTCAGCTCATTTCTGCTCACAACAACCTGTTGCACAGAATTGCCGGCGTAATGCTTGTAAGCGGCTCCTACCGTGTAATTCCATTGCTCCTGAACCGGAATAATGCTTAAAATATAACGATTCCTTTTGATGGTTTCTTCATCGGTAACATTCTTGTTCACGCTTTCATTTAGCCTAAACTTATCGATGGCGCCAAGACCGATGAAACTAATTTCGCTGTTGGCAGACAATTGGTGCTTTACCTTAAACTGAAAATCGTTATACGTTGGCAAAAAAGGAAGTTTAATCAATTTAAACAAAAACTGTAAATACGATTGGCGAACCGATGCAATAAAAATTGTTTTATCGTTTATTGGTCCATCTAAAGTGAGCCCGGCATCAGAAGTGCCTAATGTTGCCCTTGTATTTATTTTCTCCGGATTTCCGTCTTTTTGCGTAAACTCAATCACAGAACTCAATGCATTTCCTCTGTTAGATTGAAATGCACTGCTATAAAAATCAACATTCCGAATTAAATCGGCATTGATAATTCCAACGGGGCCTCCGGTAGAACCTTGCGTTTGAAAGTGATTTATCACAGGAACTTCGATACCGTCCAAATAAAATTTATTTTCAACTGGCGATCCGCCTCTGATAATGATATCATTTCTGAAGCCCGGGTTTGAAGCAACACCGGGAAGCGATTGGATCACTTTTAAAACATCCCTGTTTCCGCCAGGATTCCTTTCGATTTCAGCAATTCCAAGAGATTGCCGCGATAACGGACTTTCTATTGATTTCTTGAATAATTTGCTTTGCACAACCACTTCATCCAATTGCTCATTATCTTGCATCAATTCAATATTGATAAAAGGTATTTTTTCATTGGTGACCAAATAATCTTCGGATAAAGCAGTTAAATATCCCAAATAAGATGCTTGCACTTTCACATATCCCAAAGGGACATTTTTAATTACAAAAGCACCATTTTCATCTGAAATAGCGCCAATATTTGTTCCGGCAACAATAACATTTACAAAAGGTATATTTCCTCTTGATTGCATATCTATAACCTTTCCTTTAAGTGTTCCTGTATTTTGGGAAAATCCGAATGACAGGTTTAATAAAAACAAACACAGCGCAATATTTTTAATCATATCCAATAATTCAATTTTCAGCAAAGATAGGTTTTTGTTTAATATAATTTAATTAATGTTAAACATTTTAAAATAAAGAAATAAAAAAAAACTCAAACAAACTGTTTGAGTTTTTTGTGGTGAGAGAAGGATTCGAACCTTCGAAGCTTGCGCAGCAGATTTACAGTCTGCCCTCGTTGGCCACTTGAGTATCTCACCAAAATTTTAATTAAAAAGCTCCCCTTTTTGAGAAGCTTTTTGTGACCGGGCTGGGGCTCGAACCCAGGACCACCTCCTTAAAAGGGAGGTGCTCTACCAACTGAGCTACCAGGTCAATCTCTTTCTTTTTAGCGGGTGCAAATATAACGGTATATTTAATAAAAACAAACTTATAACCTACTTTGTTTCTTTTAAATATGCCTCTCTTACTTTTCTGAATAAATTAGAAGAATACACAAAATTCACAACCGCTTCATTTTCAGTAATAAAAATCTCCTTATTCGATCCTTCCCATTCTTTTACGCCATCTTTTAAAAAAATAATTTTTTCACCGATTTCCATTACAGAATTCATATCGTGGGAGTTTATCACTGTAATTATTTGATATTCTTCGGTAATTTCCTTGATTAAATTATCGATGACGGTTGCTGTGTTTGGATCTAAACCAGAGTTTGGTTCATCACAAAACAAGTATTTTGGATTCATTACAATGGCTCGGGCAATAGAAACACGTTTTTGCATTCCGCCAGACAATTCTGCAGGGAATTTATTATTTACATCTTCCAAATTCACCCGTTTCAACACAAAATTTACGCGATCAAGCATCTCTGAAAAAGACTGGTCTGCAAACATTTTAAGCGGAAACATAATATTTTCTTCAACCGTTAAAGAATCATAAAGTGCACCGCCCTGAAAAACCATTCCAATTTCTTGCCTTAGCAACCGGTGCTCTTTTATAGTTAATTCGGTATGTTTTCTGCCATCAAAACAAATAATGCCACTATCCGGAATATGCAATCCCACCAAACACTTTAAAAAAACTGTCTTTCCAGATCCGCTTTGGCCAATTATCATATTGGTCACTCCCTTTTCAAAAGTTGTTGAAACTCCTTTTAAGACAGGTATGCCTTTAAATTCTTTGTATAAATCTGTAACTTCAATCATTTATGCCAACAACATTTGGGTTAAAAAATAATTTAATAAAATGATAACAACACTGGTCCAAACAACCGCTTGTGTACTCGCCCTTCCAACTTCTAAGGAGCCGCCTTTGACATAATAGCCGTGATAAGCTGGGATTGTTGCAATTACAAAAGCGAAAACCACTGTTTTTATTAAAGCGTATTGGATATAATAAGGATCGAAATCCAGCCGAATACCATAAAGATAATCTTCGCTAAAAAACAAACCAGTCAAGGTACCCGCGACATATCCGCCAAAGATTCCCAAAAACATCGCCAGTGAAATTAACAAAGGATAAAAAAATACGGTCGCAATAATTTTAGGCAACACCAAATAATTTAAAGAATTAATACCCATTACTTCCAGCGCATCAATTTGTTCTGTTACGCGCATTGTTCCAATACTTGAGGAGATATAAGACCCAACTTTACCGGCCAAAATCACACTCATAAAAGTTGGTGCAAATTCCAAAATCATAGATCGTTTTGTGGCAAAACCAATTAGGTATTTTGGAATAAAAGGGCTATCAACATTTAATGCAGTTTGAATAGCAACAACTCCACCAACAAAAAAAGAGATGAAGGTGATTATTCCTAATGATTTCAATCCCAAATCTTCAATTTCCCTAAACAACATTTCTCTAAAAACCGACCATTTTTGTGGTTTCCTAAAAACTTGCCGAAGCATGATAAAATACTTCCCAACATGCCTTAAATAGTTCATTGAATTAATTTTTGGCTAAATTATTAAATTTATGCTACTTATAACCATTTTGTAACCTAAGTTTAACACAAGTCTTTAAAAAAATAGTATTTTTGAAATATTAAATTTTACTTCGGAATGAAAAAGCTTTTTGTATTATTATTGGTGAGTTTTTCACTTACCCAATGCACTGCCATTAAATCTAAAACGACAACAACTTTACCAGTTAAAAACGCTGTTACGGCTAAAATTGACAAGACGGAACCAAAATTAATTGTGGGCATTGTGGTTGATCAAATGCGTTATGATTATTTGGTGAAATTCTATGGCAAATATGGCGATGGCGGATTTAAAAGGTTGATAAATGATGGCTATAATTTAAAAAATGTGCATTTTAACTATATCCCAACTTATACAGCTGTTGGACATACTTCGATTTATACGGGTACAACTCCTTCATCTCATGGAATTATTTCAAACGATTGGTATGATAAATTTGCAAAAAAATCAATTTATTGTGTAGATGACGATAATTATAAAACAGTGGGCGCACCTTCTGGCGGAAACAAATCGCCATACAGAATGTTGACAACCACTATAACAGACCAATTAAAACTTGCACAAAATATGCGTGGCAAGACTATTGGCATTGCCATTAAAGACAGATCTGCTATTTTGCCAGCTGGACATACGGCAAATGCTGCTTATTGGTTTGAAGGAGGAGATGAAGGAAAGTTTATTTCGAGCACTTTTTATTTAAACAAATTACCAGATTGGGTTAATGAATTTAATAGCTCAGGTAAGGCTAATGACTATTTAAACAGCACTTGGAATACCTATTATGATATTTCAACATATACAGAAACATTGCCCGACAATAATGATTATGAAGGGTTGTTTAAAGGAAAAAGCACACCAACATTCCCATATAATTTGATTGAATTAAGAAAAGATAACGGCAATTTCAGCTTGTTAAAATTAATTCCTGCCGGTAATTCCATCACTACGGACTTTGCTAAAGCTGCAATTATAGGTGAGAATTTAGGTAAACGTGATGCCATTGATTTTTTGGCGATAAGTTATTCAAGCACTGATTATGTCGGTCATCAATTTGGCACAAATGCAAAGGAGCTCGAAGATACATATATTAGACTTGACAAAGAATTAGAGAGCCTTTTAATCTTTTTAGATTCAGAAGTTGGAAAAAATAATTACACCCTGTTTTTAACTGCAGATCACGCCGCCGTTGAAGTTCCGGCATATTTAAACTCAATAAAAATACCTGGAGGCTATTTTAATCCAGAAGAATTTAGGGAATTTATGAATGGTATTACAACACGTTATTTTAAATCAGATGATTTAATTGAAAATATTTCGAACTACCAAATTTTTCTGAATAAAGAAAAAATAACCGCGTTAAATTTAAACGCCCAAGAGGTTTCTCAAGTTATTGCCGATGAAATTATCAATTTTGAAAACGTTTATAAATCGGTTACAGCACATACATTGCAAACCACAAGTTTTAATTCGGGTATTTTACAAACATTACAAAACGGCTACAATCAGAAATTTTCAGGTGATGTGTTATTTACGTTAAATCCGTCAACAATTACTTATTCAAAAACGGGATCAACCCACGGCTCCGGATTTAGTTATGATACGCACGTACCTCTTTTATTTTACGGAAACGGCATAAAAAAAGGAAAATCGGACAGCCCTTACTTCATTATAGACATTGCGCCAACATTGGCCAGTTTTTTAAAAATTACGGAACCTAACGGAAATACCGGAAATCCAATAATTGAGGTATTGAAATAAAAGTCAAAAGAATAAAAGCAACAGTAATCTTATCAATATAATATGGGCGTTCCCGCTGAAAAAGCGGTCGGTTTTTTTGTTCCAAACTTTTTTCGCAGAAAAAGCTCAAAAAGGTTTTCCACTTCAACACCTAACGCAGCTTCGCGTAAATATATTTATAAAAAGTAAAACGACATGGCAATATTTAACCAATAAATTGAAACAAATATTGGACTAAAATACATGTAAATTTAGCAGATATTACAAATAATAAATCTCCCAAAATAAATTTGAGGATTTTTATGTAATTTAAACGCGATAATCATCAGCTTTCCAATTGATAATTGCCTTCTTAATATCGGTTTCAGAAAGATTTTCTGTTGCTGCTTTATCAGCCAACGCAATAAATTCCTCATCAGGTGCAAATCGCAATGCCACAAATTGTCGGGTATTTAAATTATTCCTGATTGATTTCCCCGTTAAAATAAAATATCTAAGCTTTTCTTCTGCTCGAATAGCTCTATCTTGTGCTCTTAATGCAAAAGATCTTATGAAATAAAACATAAATAATAAAATAAAGGCAAGCAATACCAATAAGGAAGAAGCGTATAAATTATCCTCAGATGAATTCCATAAATTTCTGATTGCGCCACCCATAAAAGCCAAAATTGCAAAAAGAGTTACGCCATGGTATCCGATCACATATTTGCTGTGATTCTTATAGTTTTGTTGTTTCATTATAATGATTTAAAAGTTAAACACAACAAAATACGTATAAAAAACAAGAATTGAACAATTTAATTCGAATAACACTACACTTTACGTCAAAAAAAAAACCTTCAACAATAAAGTTGAAGGTTTTTCAAAAGAAAGGCGGTGACA
>JACUUQ010000110.1 GCA_014859175.1 Lutibacter sp.
CTTTGAACTTTGAACTTTGGGCTTTGAACTTTGAACTTTGAACTTTGAACTTTGAACTTTGAGCTTTGAGCTTTTAACTTTCAGCTTTCAGCTTTGAGCTTTGAGCTTTGAGCTTTTAATATTTAACTTTTAATATTTAACTTTAGTTGGGCGGATTAAAACGATTTTTTAAAGACACCATTATCTACGGAATTGCTGCGGTTTTGCCGAGAGTGATTAACTTTTTGCTGGTTCACGTGCATACCAATGCTTTGCCGGCCAACGAATATGCAGAAAATACCAACTTTTATATTTGGATTGCCTTATTTACGGTATTGCTAACTTTTGGTATGGAAACGGCGTTTTTCAGGTTTTATAAATCCGAAGAGAAAAAAGATGCGCTCATCGCCACCTCATTCATCAGTGTTTTTGTTGCCGCAATTGCTTTTGTGGTAATCGCATTTTCGTTTTCAGGGTTTTTTATCAACATTTTCGATTTTAGCCAAAATCCGATGCAATTCAAATTATTTATTTGGATATTGGCGATAGACGCAGTTTCCGTGGTTCCTTTTGCCTATTTGCGCGCCGCAAACCGACCTATAAAATATACGGCCATCAAAATGATAAATGTGGGAATCATCGTGGCCATAAACTTGCTTTTTTTGAAGTTTATCCCCGAATTTAAAGCCAGCGGAAAAAATGTTCCTGAATTTTTGAACACCTTATTTGAAAGCACTTCCATCGTTAATTTCATCTTTATCGCCAACCTTATTGGAAGTGCGGCTTCCCTATTTTTATTATTGCCGTATTTGCTGAAATTTAAATGGCATTTTAACGCTATTTTATTTAAAAAAATGCTGAATTACAGCTGGCCAATTGCCGTTGCGGGAATCGCTTACGTGATCAATGAAAATTTGGATAAATTTTTAATCGGGCAAATGATGGATAAAACGGCGATGGGAATTTATTCTGCCTGTTACAAGCTGGCTATTTTTATGAATTTATACATTATGGCCTTTCGTTTGGGCGCCGAGCCGTTCTTTTTTAACCACTCCGACCATAAAGATGCCCGGCAAACTTATGCCCGCATTTTAAACTATTTTATCATTGTGGGCGCCTTGGTTTTTGTGGTTATTGTGGTTTTTCTCGATGTTATCAAACAACTTTTTATCAACCAAGAATATTGGGACGCCATTGTTATTGTGCCCATTGTTTTGTTGGCGAATTTGTTTTTGGGCATTTACCACAACCTTTCTGTTTGGTACAAATTAACCGACAAAACGCATTACGGAATGCTGTTTTCAATTATTGGGGCGGTAATTACGGTAATCATCAATGTGGCATTAATTCCCGCTATTGGTTATATGGCATCGGCTTGGGCAACGCTTTTTGCTTATGGAAGTATGATGGCGCTGTCGTATTTTATTGGCGACAAACAATATCCTGTTCCCTATAATTTAAAAAAATCGGGGAGTTATTTGTTGGTTTCCATCGTGCTGTCATTCATTTCATTTACCTATTTTAGGGAAAATTATGTTGTTTCCGTTTTACTGGTAATTGTTTTTGCAATGCTCATTTTTTGGACTGAAAAAAAGGAACTTTTAGCAATCATTAAAAGATAAATTCAGCATTAAAAATTAAAAATGAAGCACTATTTTGCGATTTTCCCAGCCATTTTATTCACAAGTTCGATGATTTTTCCCAAAAATACAGCTGAAAAAAAATCGGCCAACGCTTCAAATGTTTTATTGCTGAAAAAGGAATTCGTTATTCCCAAACTTAACGACATCAGCCATAAAGTTTGGATTTATTTACCGCCAAATTACAACAACACCTCAAAAAAATACCCTTTAAGGCTAAGTTCTATTTAAAACGACATTTGTGTTAGGGATTGTAGTGAAAATCCTTTTTTAATGCGCCGAAAAAGGCGCATTAAAAAAGATTACTTCACCAAGTTTTTTATTTTCAAGCGGTGTTCAGTGAACCTTGTTTGTAACGGAAAGCCCGACCCCGCCAGTTGGCGGGGGAACGCCCAAAACATTTAGCTAAAAATTGCTGTATTTATTAGAATTAATCCCCTGTAATTTATATGCACGATGCCCAAAATTTATTTGATGCGGCAACTTCTTATGCAGGTGAATGGGAAGTTGATGAAACCTTAAATAAATTGTACGAAAAAACAGGAAAAGGATTTATTGTGGCGGGCATTGAAAATGGAGGCGAAGAACGCATTAACGAATACACGCCCCGGGAAAATGAAAAATACGGCGGCGGAAAAGGCGCAATTTATGTAGATTTTATGGTAAAAAAGCTAAAACCTTATGTCGATGAAAATTACCGAACCAAAAAACAACGGAAACATACGGGATTAATGGGAAGTTCTTTGGGCGGATTGATTTCCTATTATGGCGGACTTCAACACCCCAAAACCTTTGGGAAAATTGGCGCCTTGTCAACTTTATTTTGGTTTTCTAAAAAAGTTGTAGATTTCACCCCAGAAAAAGGGAATTTAAAAAATGCAAGACTATTTTTGCTGGTGGGCGGAAAAGAAGGCGACGACATGGATAAAGACGCGCAAAAAATGAAAAAATTGTTGTTGCAAACCGGGTTTAAACCCAAAAACTTAAAAACAAAAATAAATCCGGATGGAAAACATAACGAAGCCTTTTGGAGCAGCGAATTTTCAGCAATCGTTTCCTGGCTTTATCACCTAAAAAAATAAAATATCATGCAAATACAAATTACCAACAAATCGAAACACGCATTGCCAAGTTATGAAACGGATGCTTCCGCAGGAATGGATTTGCGGGCCAATATTGATGAATCCATCACCCTAAAACCTTTGGAACGCACCATTGTGAAAACCGGATTGTTTATTGCGCTTCCCGTTGGTTTTGAAGCCCAAGTTCGTCCGCGCAGCGGGCTCGCAGCAAAAAATGGCATTACGGTTTTAAATGCGCCCGGCACAATTGATGCCGACTATAGAGGCGAAATTGGCGTAATTTTGGTGAACCTTTCCAATGAAGATTTTGTGATCAATGACGGCGAACGCATTGCACAACTGGTGATTGCAAAGCACGAACGTGCCAATTGGGACGAAGTTGAAATTTTAAGCCAAACCAAACGTGGCACCGGCGGATTTGGAAGCACCGGGAAATAGGCCCCCTAACCCCCGAAGGGAGAATTTACAGGTTAAGAAATATTATTGCGCATAATTAATGTGTTAGTTGACAAAAAAAATTGATAAATTTAGGGGGCAACAAAATTAGAAAGTGCCTAATTTTTAGTTGCTTTATCAGATTTTTAACAGCTGCAATGCATACTAATATTTTTTCTTTGAAATATCCTTGACGTCAAATTCAAGTAAAATTTTGCTTCCTGTTTTTAAGCTTGAAGGATGTTCAAAAAATACGGTAGTTTTGTTTAAAATGGCTTCAATCAGATAATGGTTTCCTTTAAAATATGAAGCTACAACCGTTGCTTTAATCCCTGAAATTTCTGTCAATTTAATCTGATTTGGATACAACAAAACTGATTTTTTTGAAGTATCATCTGCTTTAATTTCACTTATAGGAATTTTATTGATTTCATCAAAAAAAGAAGCAATATAGGCACTTTTAGGATTTGTGTATAATTTATCAGGCGTGTTGTTGGCGATTAATTTTCCGTTTTTGATCACCAAAATTTTATCGGCAAAAGAAAGCGCGTCGGTGGTGTCATGCGTTGCCACAATGCACAAAATATTTTTCGATTTTAAATACTTGAAAAGATCTCTGCGAAGCTTGTTTTTTCTAAAATTATCGATGTGGCTAAAAGGCTCGTCGAGCAATAAAACTTCTGGTTCTTTGGCCATCACTTTGGCAATGGCAACACGTTGTTTTTGTCCGCCACTCAGGTTTTTAACTTTCGTTTGGGAAAACTCGGTCATATCAACCACTTTTAGCAATTCTTTTATGCGTTTTTCTTTATTTTTATCCTGACTGGAAATGTATTTTCCTATATTTTCTTCAACCGTTGTATAAGGCATTAAATCGAAATCCTGCGGCAGGTATTTCATAAAATCTTCGCCGGGAATTAACCTGAAATTTGGGCCAAGCAACTTTTCGTCATTCCAATGAACAGTTCCTTTTTCAATATGCAGCAGTCCGTAAATAATTTCCAAAAGTGTGCTTTTTCCTGAACCGCTTTCGCCGATAATGGCAATATAATCGCCCTTATTGGCTTTAAAACCAATATTTTTTATGACTTCTTTTGAAGTGTATCCAAATGATATGTTTGCTACTTTTAACATTTATATTATTCAAATCCGATATGTAAAAGCGCGTCGCCTTGATTTACAACGGGAGAATGGTTTGAATTTAAAATATACCCTTCCTGGTTGTTTTTAAAAGCGCTTTCAAATGCCCCAAAAGGATCTGAAATACTTCCCAATTTAACGCCTTTTTCCACTTTTTGTCCGGCACTTATATACGACCTGTACATTCCCGAATGTTTGGCTCTTATCCATTTTGAATTCTTAATGATGATTGGCGGATTTTCGGCTGTGTGTTTTGAAATTTTTGTTGAAAAATCCCGTAAACCCAAATAATGCATCACGTTAATAGCGCCTTGAATTCCAACTTTTGTGACCGCTTTATCTAAGAAAAGGGATTTTCCACCTTCAAAAAGCAATACTTTTTTCCCTAAATCAGCCATTGATTTTCTAAAAGTGCGTTCCTTGCTTTTGCTGTAAACAATAAAAGGAGAACCAAAAACGTGAGCCAATTTTAAACTTTCCTCATCTATTCTGTCAACTCGCACCTGTGAATAATTAAAACGTTGGGCGCCACCGGTATGATAATCAATGCAAAAATCGACTTTAGGAATTACTTTGGTCATCAAATGGTCAGCAAACCTGCTTGCCAAAGATCCTGTGTTAGAACCAGGAAATGCACGATTTAAATCACGTCCGTCAGGAAATTCCCTTTTTTGGTTTAAAAATCCGAATACATTTAAAAGCGGAATACAAATAACAGTTCCTTTTTCTGGTTTGTTTAAGCCTCCGGCAACAATTTGGCGCACAATTTCAACCCCGTTTGTTTCATCGCCATGAATGCCGCCAATTAACAACAAACAAGGGCCGTCAACTTTTCCCCTTGAAATAATGATTGGCACTTCAATTTTTGAACGTGTGTGCAATCGGGCAATATCCATATTAATTTGAACCGTTTCGCCCAAACCAATTTTTTGGTGAAGAATTTTAAATTCACTAAGCATGCCGCTCAATATAATGAATTATTTTTCCGGCGATGTCAACGCCTGTAGCGCCTTCAATGCCTTCCAATCCTGGAGACGAGTTAACTTCCAAAATAAGCGGCCCTCTTGATGATTGCAAGATGTCAACTCCGGCGATTCCCAGCCCCATGATTCGGGCAGCTTTTAAGGCCGCATTTTCTTCATCAATGGATAATTTTATGATTTCTGCCGTTCCTCCTCTGTGTAAGTTCGAACGAAATTCTCCTTCTTTTCCTTGTCTTTTCATGGCGCCAACAACCACGCCGTCCACCACAAATACGCGGATATCTGCGCCTCCGGCCTCTTTAATGAATTCCTGGGCAATTACCCTGGCCTGAAGTCCGTTAAAAGCTTCCAGCACCGATTCGGCCGCATTGTCATTTTCGGCCAAAACCACGCCCAATCCTTGCGTTCCTTCCAATAATTTAATTACCAAAGGCGTTCCTCCAACATCCTTAATAACGTCTTTAACATTTTTTGAATAGTTTGTGAACACGGTTTTTGGCAAGCCCAAACCAGCGCGCGACAATACCTGTAAACTTCTCAATTTATCACGTGAACGCATCAATGCCTGTGATTCAATAGCGGTAAAAACTTTCATCATTTCAAATTGACGAACCACAGCTGTTCCGAAAAAAGTTACGGAAGCGCCAATTCTTGGAATTACGGCGTCAATATCTGTCAGTAATTCGTGTTTGTATCTTATGGCTGGTTTCTTTTTTTCTATAATAATATCGCATTTTGAATGATCCACCACCAACATTTCATGATTTCGGGCTTTTCCTGCTTCAACAAGTCTTTTTGTTGAATATAAATTTGGATTTCTGGATAAAACAACAATTTTCATACTTTGCATTTAATTAAATTTTAATCATTATATTTTTAAATGACAGATTTTTTTTTGCAGTGTCTACCATAAATTTCTTTGATAGAAACTTTCTTCCCAACAAAACGGGAAATTTCATGGAACCTCTTTCTGTTAAGGAAAGTTCAATGGAATGTATTTCATTAAAAATAAGTATTTCCGTTTTTATCAGATACCGGGTTTCGGTAATTCCGTTAGAACTTTTTACTTTTTTTTGGGTGAACTCGGTGAATGTAAAATATTTTTCGTGGTATTTTTCATGTTTCGGGTCTAAAAACTGACATTTCAACACATTATTTTCTTCCTGAATGCTATGGCAATGAAAACTGGATGTATACGCGCCGGTATCGATTTTAATATCAATATTGAACAGCTCAAGTTTTGGAAAGTCAACAATGTCTGTTCTGCCAATAAGTGTTTTTACGCTAGTTTTTTTCAAAAGAAATAGGAAGTGCTAATGTTAAAAAATATTTTGAATTGTATTTTATTTTTGCAAAGTTAAACTATTATTGGCTATTATAAATTTTTTGAAAATTTTTGTTTTTCAGGTGTTTATAGGCTGATTCTTAGTTGCCTTTTTTGAATTTTATTAACCAAAAAAAGGAAGTGGATTAAAAATTCACTTCCTTTTTTTTATGTTAATTTTTTTAAAATTTTGTTTAATCCTTTTTAGTCATAGCGTTGATGGCTTCTTTAATCTTCGTTTCAAGTTCATCGGACAATTCAGGATTGTCTTTTATCAAAACTTTCACCGCATCACGACCTTGGCCCAATTTTGTTTCGCCATAACTAAACCAAGAACCACTTTTTTTCACGATGCCCAATTCTACGCCCAAATCCAATATTTCTCCATCTTTAGAAATACCTTCACCGTACATAATATCAAAATCAGCTGTTCTAAAAGGCGGGGCAACTTTATTTTTAACCACTTTAACTTTGGTGGCATTTCCTATTACTTTTTCGCCATCTTTAATTTGTGTTTTTCTTCTGATGTCCAAACGTATAGATGCATAAAATTTTAGCGCGTTCCCTCCTGTGGTAGTTTCAGGATTACCAAACATCACGCCAATTTTATCACGCAACTGGTTGATAAATATAACGGTACAGTTTGTTTTGTGAATGGTTCCCGTTAATTTACGCAATGCTTGCGACATCAATCTCGCGTGCAATCCCATTTTAGAATCGCCCATTTCGCCTTCAATTTCACTTTTTGGCGTTAAAGCGGCAACCGAGTCAATTACCACAATATCAACGGCGCCAGAACTGATTAAATTGTCGGCAATTTCTAATGCTTGCTCCCCGTAATCTGGTTGTGAAATAATTAAATTGTCAATATCAACATGTAGATTTTTCGCATAAAATCGGTCAAAAGCATGTTCTGCATCAATAAATGCCGCAATGCCTCCTGCTTTTTGGGCTTCAGCTATCGCGTGCAATGCCAGGGTAGTTTTACCCGATGATTCCGGTCCGTAAATTTCAATAACTCTTCCGCGAGGATAACCGCCAACGCCCAAAGCGATATCCAACCCCAATGAACCCGTTGAAATTGCTTCAATATCACTTATGGCAACATCGCCCATTTTCATCACCGTCCCTTTTCCGTAGGTTTTGTCTAATTTATCAAGCGTTAATTGCAGCGCCTTTAATTTCGCTGCTTTTTCTTTGTCGTCTGCCATAATTATTATAAAATGAGTTAAAAATTTGATGCTAAAATATAAAAAACTATTGAGTATATTTAACCTTTACAAATAATTATATTAACTGTTTTAAGGATGAAAAATATTATCTTATCAATATTTGCCGCCGTGATTGTTTTTGGCGAAATAAGTGCACAAAACAATACTGTTTCGGCATTTTTGCTTAAATGGGAAAATTCAAAAAATTACTTATTGGAAATAGCGGAGGCGATGCCTGAGGAAAAATATGATTTTAAACCAACGAAAAGAGAAATGACTTTTGAAGAACAATTGCGCCATATTTCGGAAAATATGCATTGGCTCAGTGAATCTTACCTGGCCGGAAGCGATTTTGTGAAATCTGAAAAGATAATTCCGCAAGGAAAAAAGGAAATTTTAAAAAGTTTAAACAGGGCGTTTGACAAGGTTTATGAAATTGTAAAAATTATTCCTTTAGATAATTTATCAGATGAGGTTGCTTTTTTAAATGAACCAAAAAGCAAGTTGCAAATACTCAATTTATTACAAGACCATGTTACGCACCACCGAGGACAATTGGTTGTTTATTTAAATTTAAACAATGTTGCGCCGCCTAAATATATTGGCTGGTAGTTTGTTTAAATGGCTAAGTTCTATTTAAAACAGTTTGCGTTAGGGATTGCAGTGAAAATCCTTTTTTGATTCGCCTTTTCGGCGCATTAAAAAAGATTGTAACGGAAAGCCCGACCCGCCTTTTCGGCGGGGAAAGCCCAAAACATTTAGAAAAAAATTGCGGTGTTTATTAAAATTAAATCGTTTAAATAAGTTGGTTAAGTTTTGCGTATTGCAACAACACCACTGTTTTGGCGTCGTTTATTTCCCCTCTTGACACCATTGCCAAAGCGGTTTCAAAATTAATTTCGAGCACTTCAATTTCTTCATGTTCTGCTTCCAAACCGCCGCCATCGCTTATTTTCATATCATCGCTGTATTCGGCAACGAAATAATGTATTTTTTCTGTGACGGCTCCCGGTGTTGAATACAACTCGAATACTTTTTTTGGATTGCTTATTTTAAAACCTGTTTCCTCTTCCGCTTCTTTTATGATGCAAGCTTCGGGATGGTCTTCATCTAACATACCGGCGCAAACTTCAATCATCATGCCGCTTGAATTTCCGTTTAAATAGCTTGGCATCCTAAATTGTTTGGTAAGAATTACTGTTTTTTTTGTGGGATTGTACAATAAAATAGCTGCACCGTCGCCGCGGTCGTAACATTCCCTGCTTTGTTTTTGCCAGATGCCGTTTTTTGTTTGAAACTCAAAATCGACTTTATCAAGTTTGTAATGCGCGTTCGACAAATTTTTAATGCCTATGATTTTTACTTTCGGATTGTTCATTTATTTTATGATATATAGTTTTTAATCATTCAAAAGTATGTAATTCTATTTTCAATTAGGCGATATATACTTCGCCTTTAATTGCTGGTTTGACTAAATATTTCTGTAGAAGTTTCAAAATTAAAATAAGATATGTAACTGTTTACATTTTGAACGGAATTATTATACTAGTTTTAAGCTTTTTTATTGCATTAATGACGCATTTTATAAATCTCAATGCGTATAATATAAATCGTTCCAATACATAAAATATATCTTGTCAAAGAAAGACCAACTGTCTAATTTTGTAATGGTTTAGGTTTAAAATCACTGATTGGTTTGTGAGTAATTTTCAACAACAATCAACTTAAATAAACCTTACAAGTACCTCAAAAAATTATAAAATGTTTGTTTTTAAATCATTGATAATAATTAATTTTGGGTTATTTTTTATAGTTTATAATCTAAATAATTATGAAAATTATTAAAAAAGCACAATCTGGGTCATTTGAGTCGAGT
>JACUUQ010000329.1 GCA_014859175.1 Lutibacter sp.
GAACGCCCAAAACATTTAGCTAATAATTGCTGTATTTATTAGAATTAAGCCTTATAAAGCTATTTGTGTTTATTTTTTAGGGAACGCTTTATTTAATTATATTTACACGAATGAGAATCATTTTAGGTTTAGATAAAAGGCAGATAAAATGTTTATGCATTTATAAATAAAATACCGTATTGAAAAAAGACACAGAAATTGAAAAATTAAAACTTTCCGAATCATTATTAAATGAAGTTAATTTAATAATTATTTCTTGTGACGATAAAGGAAATGTTACTTACGTTTCACCAGCTACTGAGCAAATAATAGGTTATAAAGCCGACCAGCTTTTGGGAGATAAATGGTGGGATTTAACCTTTTTTTCGAAAGAAGAATCGCAACAATGTAAAGCAAAGGTTTTAGAACTGACTTCAGGAAAAATTAAGGTGAATCCGAAACCTTATGACCGGCAACTACGTTGCAAAGACGGCCACTTGAAATGGATTGAATGGCGCGATTCACTTGGAGCCAACGGCATTTTTGTTTCTGTGGGCGTTGACATTGCAGAATGGAAAAAAACCGAAGAAATTAAAATACAGTCCGACACCATTTTAAATAGTGTGGATTCTATGTTGATGGTGAGCGATAAAGAAGGAAATATCATCTACTCATCTCCGGCCGTCGAAAAAATGTTGGGTTATAAGGTAAAAGATATCATGGGCGATAAATGGTGGAAACTGACCTATGAAAATCAGCAAGAGGCGCAACAGGTAAAAAACGCCATTTACAATTATGTTTTTTTAAATAAAAAGGGATTTACTGACATTACCAAGCGAAAAATTAAGACGGCCAACGGCGATTATAAATGGATTGAATGGCAGTTGTCTAAAGGCGCCAACGGCACCTATATTTCCATTGGAACCGATATTACCCATAGAATTTCCTCGGAACTTGAATTAAAAAAAGCCAAGGATTTTGCAGAGGAATCGTTGAAAGTTAAAAATGAGTTTTTGGCGAATATGAGCCACGAAATCAGAACGCCGTTGAATGCGGTAATCGGTTTTACGGATTTACTTTTGGAAACACAACTAAATCCAGAACAAAGATCGCATTTGGAAACGATGAAAAATTCGGGTGAAATATTACTTTCTCTCATCAATAATGTCCTCGACCTTTCCAAGCTGGAATCTGAGAAGCTCAAAATTGAAGAGATTCCGTTTAACCTGCACAAATCTTTCAAAACGGTGCTGAAATTAATGAAATTAAGGGCCGATGAAAAGAAGATTTCTTTAGACCTCAATATTGAGCCAAACACACCCGTTCATGTTATTGGAGATCCAACCAGGGTTGAGCAAATTTTGCTGAATTTAATAGGCAATGCCGTTAAGTTTACCAACAAAGGTTCCGTTCACGTAACCTTAAAACAGCTTCATGAAACAGAAGCTGCTTCTGAAATATATTTTGAAGTCAGGGATACCGGAATTGGCATAGTTTCCAACAAAATAAATACGGTTTTCGGCGCATTTTCCCAAGCAAAAAGCGATACTTCCCGTATTTATGGCGGCACAGGTTTGGGACTTACCATTGTTAAAAAATTGGTTGGTTTGCTAAACGGATCCATCAAGGTTGAAAGT
>JACUUQ010000111.1 GCA_014859175.1 Lutibacter sp.
AAAAAAGTTTGGAATGAATAGCCCGACCCGCCTTTTCGGCGGGGAACGCCCAAAAAGTATAAATAAAAATTGCTGTACGTATTAGAATTAAACCATAATTTTGATTTTTTTTAAACAGTGCTTCCAATTCGCTTGAAAATTTGGGTGAGCAACAACGCACCAAATCCGAATAAAATTACAAACCCAAATTTATCTAAAGAAAAACCAGTTATGGAAAGTGCTTTGGCAATTGGCGGGGTAAAAATAGCTGCTGCCGTAATAAAAACACTCAATGCAATGGCGTACCAAATCCAAGGATTTAATGTCACTTCATTTTTAAAAAATGACAAATGGCTTTTCGGCATATTAAACACATTGAGCAATTGGGCAAAAATTAGGGTGAAAAATGCCATATTGTTGATTTCGTTTGGCGGCAGTTTCAATATAAAATGGGAATAAGCGGTAATGCCAAGAACGCCTGCGGTAATGCATAAACCGTAAATTAGGGTGGCTTTCCATAATTTATAAGTCATAATGGGTTCATCGGGTTTTCTGGGCGGTTTGTTCATAATATCAATTTCACCTTTGCCTAAACCCAAGGCCAGTGCGGGGAAAATGTCGGTAATCAGATTTAGAAATAAAATTTGCAGCGGCAACAGTGGGGAAGGCAATGCCAACAAGGCAGCAATGCCAATCGAAATTATTTCGGCCAAATTGCTTGATAACAAGTACACCACAAACTGCCGAATATTTTCAAAAATGGCACGGCCTTGTTTTATGGCCAACTCAATGGACGTGAATTTGTCATCTTTAAGGATCACATCAGCCGTTTCTCGCGCAGCTTCAGTTCCCCTAATTCCCATGGCAATGCCAATATCTGCTTTTTTTAGTGCAGGAACATCATTTACGCCGTCGCCTATCATTCCCACAATATTGTTGTTTTGTTGAAAAAGTGCAATCAGATCCAATTTTTGTTTTGGCGTAACCCTCGCAAAAACAACCGCGTTGAGCAGTTTGTTCTTGGCGGTTTCACTTAAATTATCCATATTGGGAATGTTTTTTCCCGCCAGCACTTTATCGTTGATCGCATCAAGTTCCAATAAACCAATCTCCTGCGCTATTTTTTTTGCCGTTCCGGGGTGGTCGCCAGTCATCATCACTACGCTAATTCCCGCACTTTTATAAGTGGCAATGGTGGCTTTAACATCTTTCCTCGCCGGATCAATAAAACCAACCAAACCAATAAAGGTGAGCTGTTGCAGCAAGGTTTCATAGGCAGGATTGGTTTCTGATTCTTTGTGCGCAAATGCCAAAACCCGCAATCCATGGGAAGCCAAATCATCAACTTTTTTATGCCAATGTGCCTTGTTTCCGAAGTTTTCTGATTTTCCGTTTTTTAGGATGCTGTCACAACATTCAACGATACTTTCATAAGCGCCTTTTGCGTACACATGAAAGGTTTTTTGATGTTTGTTTACTGTCGCCATCATTTTTCGGTCGGCGTCAAAAGCCACTTCCATTTTTTCCGGATTATTTTTTTTTATGGCAATAAGGTCATAGCCGGCATCTAATGCAAATTCAGTCAAAGCCAAATCTATTGAATCCCCATGTTTGTCAGTTGGGGTGAAAATGGAATCATTGCAAAGCATGGCGGCCATCATCATTTTTTCAAAAGCATCCAGATTTTTTAAGGCGTTTAATTCATCTTTATTTTTGGGATTCACTTTTTCAAAAGAAGCATTTTCAAAAACCAGTGTATGCACTTTCATTTGATCTTCAGTAAGCGTTCCGGTTTTATCGGTGCAAATAATGTTTGTGGCACCCAGTGTGTGAACGGCCTCCAGTTTTTTAATAATGACCTGTTTTTTTGACAATTTGATCATTCCCTGCGCCAATGCAATGGTCGCCACAATAGGCAAGCCTTCAGGTATTGAAGCAACAGCAAGCGCAATGCCGGTTTGAAGCATAAATACAAAATCAACGCCTCTAACAGTTCCGGTTATTACAATCACTACGGTCAGTAAAAGTGTTAACCAAATAAGCCATTTGCCTAGGTGACGCAATTTTTTTTCAAGCGGCGTTATCTCAGCGTCAACTTCTGTGCCCAAAAGTTGAATTTTCCCCAATTCCGTTGTGCTTCCGGTTGAAGTAACAATGGCTTTTGCAGACCCTCGTGTAACCAATGTTCCTTTAAACACCATATTGTTTTGCTCCACAATGGGCGTATCAACCGGTAAACTTTCGGTTTTTTTTTCAACATGTGCGCTTTCTCCGGTTAAAGCAGCTTCTTTTGTTGTTAAATTTTCTGTGCTGAGTAATCGGGCATCGGTTGATACCACATCGCCGGCTTCTAAAATAATAATGTCCCCGGGAACCAAAAAAGAGGCTTTTAACCGAAATAATTTACCGTCTCGCAAAACGCTTGTTTCTGCTTGTCCCATTTTACGCAAGGTTTCCAGCGATCGAAGAGCTTGCAGTTCCATAAAAAATCCAATGGAAACGGTAATTAAAATGACAATAAGTATGGCAATTCCTTCTGCCCAATCCCTGAACAGAAAAGCCAATAGGGCAGCGGCAGTTAATATATAAATGATGGAATTAAGAAATTGGTCGGCTAAAATACGCCATTTGGTTTTTGGTTTTTTTAGCGGAATCTCATTTTTTCCGAATTGTTTAATTCGTTCTTTAATTTGTGTTTTTTCCAAACCAAATTCAACATCGCTATTTAAGTGAATCACAACATTTTTTGAGGTAAGTGCATGTGGATTTTTAACGATGTTGATATTTAGTGAATCCATATAAATCGGATTAAAAACAGCATAGATTAAAAAAATTTGGCCAAACTCAGATTTACACAGATAAATAAAATAATCAATATTTTGGCGTTACCACAAGGGTCAGGCTTTCCGCTGCAATCCGTCATTGCGAGCGGAGCGTGGCAATCTGTTGAACATATTGCTGAACAAGCTCCCAACGCCGGGATTTCCGCTACAATCCTTAACGCAAAAAAAACGTCACCAATTTGAATTTAACCTTAAACTAAATTAACTTCAATAGGTTGTTTATGAAATGATTTTGCTCAGTTTGAAAATGTAAATCGGTTTAATAAAACAGAAATATTTGCCATTATTTTCACTTCCATCCCAAATCCAAGGAATTCTCTTCATTCCATTTAAACTTAGTTCCCAACGCAATTCCTTCCCGGTCTAAAACAGACTTCAGCCATAAAGCATCAACCTTAGAAGCGTTTTGAAGCCTAAAATTTTTAGTTTCCATAGGGAACATTTTCAAGGAAATGAGTTCGCCATTTTCAAAGTTAATTTCCGGGAAGTACATCAAGCTTAAATCGTCCCGAAATTGTTCATAACCGGCAATGCCTTCATAATCGTTTATAAAATCACCTGCGCCATAAATTATAAGTTTGTTTTTATAAACCTCAATACCCATTGGATGGTGGGAGGAATGTCCGTGAATAAGGTCAACTCCTGCTTTATCAATCAGTTCATGCGCCAATTTTTGATGTGGAAAAGGAATGTTATAACCCCAATTTCCTCCCCAATGTATTGAAACCACCACAATATCATTTTTTTGCTTGATTTTTTCGACGTCACTTTTTATTGATGCAACTGCCAATTCAACAGTTTCAGGAAGCATATTAAGGCCAGGCATATTTTCTTGCGCTTCCCATGATTTTGGAATTCCGCTGCTTTTGGCGCTGTAAGCCAGTACTATTATGTTGCCTTTTTGTAAGGGCAATTTGGCAGGAGAAGCAGCTTCTAAGTCATTTATTCCTGCGCCTGCAAATGCAATACCCGATTTTTTCAAAGTGTTTATGGTTTCTGTAAGTCCGGCGCGCTCCCAATCCAGCGTATGGTTATTGGCCAGCGAACAAAAGTCAATTCCGGCAGTTTTAAGCACTTCTACATTTTTTGGATGCATCCGGTAATTAATTCCTTTTCCTGCCCAAGGCTTATTGTGGTTGGTAATGCTTGTTTCAAGATTGATGATTTTTGCAGATGGCGCCATTTCTTCCCAAATTTTTAGCGCATCTCCCCAAATATAAGCGTACGAAACAGGCTGAGAAATTGGGCCATTTTTAATTTCTGCCAAACGCACATAATCTTTTGCGTCTTTTACATAAGATTCATACAGTTTTGGATTGACCGAATGCGGAAGTATTTGGTCAATTCCCCTGCCAAGCATCACATCTCCGCAAAGGAATAATTTTACAGAATGATTTTCATTGATGTTATGTTGGCCCATAACCGGATAATTTGTTTTTCTTATAAAGAGAAAGATAAGAATGAAAAAAATAAGCAGTAAATGCCATTGCGTCGTTTTCATGGTTAAAGGGCATTAATTATCAAGCTAGAAAAAGCAATAAAAAACAACACTATTTTTGAAAGTCTGATTTATTGCCCGTTTTTCTTAATAATTAGGGCTAAGTTCTAGTTAAAAAAGCGTTTGCGTTAGGGATTATAGTGAAAATCCTTTTTTGATTCGCCGGAAGGCGAATTAAAAAAGATTGCAACGAAAAGCCCGACCCGCCTTTTCGGCGGGGAACGCCCAAAACATTTAGCTAATAATTGCTGTATTTATTAGAATTAAGCCAAAATTAGTAAATAGTTTCTAAATCTGCAGGTTCTGTTTTTACATCTCTGTGAATATCATCTTCTTCAAAATCGACTTCTTCATCAGCATCTTTTTTGGTTTTTTTGCTGAAAGCATTTAGAAATAAAGATGACAATACACTTACAAAACCAGGATTTTTATTAATAAGGTTATCAACGCCCAACATTAAAGCGCTGCCAATGAACTTTTTAAACGGAACACGCACAATTCCTTGAAACAGCAATTTAGATAAGTAACCGGCGCCAAGGCCAACAGAAGTTGTTAATAAATCAGCTGTTATATCTTTGGATGCATCCGACTCTTTAAATAAGTTTTTAATCATATTTATGGGTTTTGCATTCTCATAAATCATATAAGACAGCTCTTTCAGCAATTGTTCATCTTCAGCCTTTTTAAACTGCAATAGCTTTATGGCGTCTTCAAGTTCTGATAGCGATTGTATTTTTTCCATAACTATTGCTGTTTAAGTATTTGTTTAACAATTGAATCGCCAATCGGTTTTTTAATCCAGTTATAGAGAAAGAAATGGAAGAGGATTCCTATCACCAGATAAAATGCGGCAACAATAAAAAAGCCAACATATAAATTATCGCATAATTCACCCAAAAATAAAGCAATTCCCACACTTAAAATAAGCATAAAGAAAAAAAACACCAGCAAAACAATAAGCTTTGAAATTAATGAAGGAACAATGATAGCCGTTGTTTTTAATAATTTGAACTTTATAAGTTCATAGTTCGTTTTGCCGTATTCTTCAATTTTCTCAAATAACAATTCAATTAAACTTTTCGAGGTGCTCATTTTTTTGCCTTTTAAAATTGCAACTGTGGATTTAAAAATTATTTGACAATTTGGGGGAAATTTAGCTTAAGTTTCCCCCAATTGTCAAATCCTTTCTCTTTTTCATTTTATTTGGTTGACGGAAGTTGCTGTTATGCTTCAACTTCTTCTCCGTATTTTGTTTTTTTTGCTATTTTTTCAGCTTCTTGTTTCGCTTTTTCAGTCACTTTTGAAGCTTCATGCTTGGCTTTTTCAGTAATTTCTTCAGCTTTACGTTTGGCTTTTTCAGCCATATCAGCAGCTTTTTCTTTTAGGTCTTCGAATTTCTCGTTGATGTTATCAATAAAATCTTCATATTTTTCTTCTAATTCGTCTGCAAACTTTTCTCCTTTTTTAATAATTTTTTTACGTGTAGATGAACCTTTATCCGGTGCAAACAATATTCCCATAGTTGCTCCAATTGCCACTCCTGCCAAAACGCCCAATAAGATATTTCCAGTTTTCATAATGTTGTTTTTAATGATTTTACAATTTGTTTTAATATTCCGGACTTTATTTGTGGGGAAATAAACTCCAGAATTAAGATTAGAAACTTTTTTACAAAATTTCTATTGTTTTTGGTTTTTGTTTTTTAGCTTCCTCTTTTTTGGCAAGGCTAAATTTTAAGATGCCGTTTTCATATTTGGCTTTTACTTTTTCATCGATTACAGTTTCAGGAAGCTGTAAAGATTTTTCGAAAGAATTGAAGCTAAACTCTTTACGGGTATAGTTTTCGTCTTTCTCTTCTTTTTTTTCTTCTCTTTTTGCCTTAATGTTCAAGCAGCCATCAGCGATATTAACTTCAAAATCTTTTTTGTCGAATCCAGGAGCGGCAAGCTCAATTTCGAATCCGTCTTTTTTTTCTTTGATGTTTAAAGCTGGTTCATTCATTCTTTTGAGCCATAATTTATCGTTTAACAAATTACCGGCATCAAAATCCAACAAATCTGAGGTAAACAGATTTTCCCAAGGTCTTTGTCTAAATTTTACGAGTGTCATAACATTATCATTTAAGTTAAACATAATTTCTAACTCAAATTTAAATGCTAAATAAGGGTTATAAAATGATTTCCCTCAATTTGCCTATAATTTATTGGATAAAATTAAAAGGCCGATAAATAGCGATGTTGCGCAGTTTCTGCTTAAAAAAATTAAAATTGCCTGTGTTTTTGAGTAAGATTTTATGATGGAAATCAATTTTTATTCGAAAAAAGCAAAAAATAATTTAAAGGGTAAGTAATTTAAAATTGTTCATAAAAAAGGTTCAAACAAATTTTTTGTCTGAACCTTTTTTTGAACTGAAATGGTTTTATGAAGTGTAATTTATTGTAAAGTTGAGTCTGCTCTGAAAAGCTACTTTTGCTAAAAATTAGTTTTTTTTATTATTGTAGATTATTAATTTTCAGCAACTTATCCCTTTAGGGTAGGGGTAAAAAGTTGTTGAAAATTGAATATCGGAGTTATCGGAGTTGATTCAAAGTTAATCCATCAAAAATACAATTAATCCCCTTGCACCATGCGCGCCTAATACCAAAGATTGTTCAATATCTGCAGTTTTTGATGGACCGGCGATGAAAGTGCCAAAATTGTATTCCTGATTTCCAATGCGGTCATACGCTTGATGCATGGTGGTTACCATATCATCTTTTTTTACAACAATGGCTAAATACTGGGGAATAAAAACAGCAATCCGTTGTCCCAACAAATCATCGGTTACCCAAAGCGAACCGTTTTCAGCAACGCCAAAATGCGCTTTCACAATGGTTAATTCCACATTCTTTAGCGAATGCGGATCATCATTCGCCCAATCGGTTGCCGCAATTTGGGAAAGTTCGGGCAGTGTGGTAATAATGCGCTTTTCGGTATTGTAATTTTTCTTTATAAAGTCAATAATGGCCTCATAATTGGCAACTTCAACATAATCACCGCCAATGCTTTGCAACATCGTTTTGTATTTGTCGAGGTTCTCATAATTTTCCAAACCCAAAAAACTTAAATCGGGCAAGGCACTTACCGACAAAGGCTGATTTTGTTTTATTTTTTCTAAAATATTGGCTTTACTGCTCATTGTTTTTGTCTTTTGATGCGGTTGAATTTTTTTGATACCATGCTCTGAAAGATTCCTCTGGCGGTGCTGGCATTTCGCGTTGTTTGTACCAAGGATTAAAGCCATTGCTCACCAATCCGGGCATTTTTTCCAGCACAAATCGGCCCATTTTTCCTGCCAAATTGAAAATTATGGGATTCGATAAAACTGCCGACATCCCTTTCATCATCAAGGTTTTGCTCTTTGGAGCATAGCCTTCTTTTACCAATTTTTGACGCCATTTATACAATTGCACGTGAATGTCAATTTTTACCGGACAAACATTGGTGCAAGAACCGCACAACGTGCTTGCAAAAGGCAAATCGGCATTTTTGGCCATATCTAAATTTGGTGCTAAAATAGAACCGATGGGTCCGGCCACGGCATTGTGATAACTGTGTCCGCCGCTTCTGCGGTAAACCGGACAGGTATTCATGCAAGCGCCGCAGCGAATGCATTTTAAAGAACTTCTAAAATCTTCGCGTCCCAATTGCGTGCTTCTGCCATTGTCCACAATTACCAAATGAATTTCCTTGCCGTCGCCCGGTTTTTTAAAATGGCTTGAGTAGGTGGTAATCGGTTGTCCGGTGGCGCTTCTTGCCAACAAGCGAAGAAAAACGGCCAAATGTTTTCGTTGCGGAATAATTTTTTCAAAACCCATACAGGCAATATGAACATCGGCCAAATGCACGCCCATATCGGCATTTCCTTCATTGGTGCAAACCACGAATTCTCCGGTTTCGGCAATCGCGAAATTCACGCCGGTCAAGGCAATTTTTCTCGTAAGAAAAGTGTCTCTTAGATGATGGCGCGCGGCTTCGGTTAAATATTTTGGGTCGTTATTTCCCTTTTCTGTGCCCAGGAATTGATGAAAAGTCTCGCTAACATCCGCCTTTTTAAGGTGAATCGCGGGCAAAACAATATGGCTTGGCGCTTCTTTTCTTAACTGAACAATGCGTTCGCCCAAATCGGAATCGATGACATCAATTCCTTTTTCGGTTAAATATTCATTCAAGTGGCATTCCTCAGTCAACATCGATTTTGATTTTACCATTTGTGAAACGCCATGTTTTTCCATAATGGAATGCACAATTTTATTGTGTTCATCAGCATCAGCAGCCCAATGTACAATGATGCCATTATTTTTGGCATTTGCTTCAAAATCAATTAAATACTGATGCATATTTGAAAGCACATTGTTTTTTATTTGCGAGGCTGTTTCCCGCAACAATTCCCAATCCGGAATTTGAAAAGCCGCTTTATCGCGCTTTTCGCGAACAAACCAAAGCGTTTCATTGTGCCAATCCGTTCGTTTTTCATCTTTGATAAAAAGTTCCGCGGCTTTGCTGTGTTCTATGATTTTTGTTTCCATTTTTTACAATCCGTTTAATATTTGGGCAATATGTACGATTTTTATCGAACTTTTTTGTCTTTTCAAAGTGCCTTCCAAATGCATCAAACAAGACATGTCATAACCGGTTATATATTCCACTTGTTGGTTTTCGTGATCTTTTACGCGGTCTTGGCCCATTTTTGCTGAAATGGCTTCTTCGGTAACGCAAAAAGTGCCGCCAAAACCGCAACATTCATCTTTTTTGCCGAGCGAAACCAATTCCAATCCTTTTATGCCGCGCAATAATTGTTCGGGTTTTGAGAAAAAAGGCAAGTTCAATTCGCTCATTTGGGCAAGATGCAACATACGTTGTCCGTGGCAACTTTGATGCAAACCAACGCGGTGCGGAAAGTTTCCTTCAATGGTTTCAATTTTTAAAATATCGGTGATAAACTCGGTAAGTTCATAAACCCTTTTTCTGATTTGCGTGGCCAATTGCGCGTTTTTTTCATCGTGTAAATGCTCTTTTACGTGCAATGTGCAACTTCCGGACGGACTTACAACATAATCAAATTCGGCAAAATTGGCGATAAAATTGGCATCACAATCTTTGCTTAAATGTTCGTAACCGCTGTTTGCCATGGGTTGTCC
>JACUUQ010000112.1 GCA_014859175.1 Lutibacter sp.
GGTGGAATTTCGGTACAGGCGCTTTGGGAGATATGGGTTGCCATTTAATTGATCCCCCTTTTAGGGTTTTAGGATTGGGCTATCCAACAGAAGTTGAAAGCAGTGTTGGAGCCGTTTATTCAAGAGATTGGGTGCCCGATTATTTCCCGGAATCTTGTCCGCCTTCTTCAAGAACACAATTGAAGTTTCCTGCAAGCGAAAAAAATCCGTGTGAGGTAAAAATGACTTGGACGGATGGCGGTTTGCGGCCTTTTCATCCTGAAGTGATTCCCGCAGACCACGCAATGGGCGATGAAGACAGTGCCAATGGCGTTATGATGATTGGTGACAAAGGAATAATGACTTGCGGAACTTATGGAAGAAATCCGAAAGTATATTTGAATTCCGGAGAAATAATTATTGATAATTCCGAAGTGCAACAAGAAATTGTTTTGCCCGAAAACGGACATCAAGTATTGTGGACAGAAGCTTGTAAAGATGGTTTTGGAAGCAAGAAACACAGAGAATTGACTTCAAATTTTGATTTTGCGGGGCCGTTGACCGAATCTATTTTGATGGGGAATTTAGCTTTAAGAAGTTATAATTTGCGTGAAAGCAAAGAGAATGGTTTTAATTATCCCGGACGTAAAAAATTGTTGTGGGACGGAATAAATATGAAAATAACCAATTTTGAACCAGCGAATCAGTTTGTGAAAAGGGAATACAGAACCGGTTGGAGTTTGTAAAAAACGCAGCGATATATTTTTAAGGAACAGCCTTAATCAAAGAATTTTTTCACAAGCTATAATAGTAAAACTAGAATTTGCAGAAAATTAAATTTTAAAATGATGAACTTAAAAATTATTCCATATTTTATATTTATGGTGCTGCTGCAAAGCTTTTTAACTGATTCAAGCCATAATCAATTAAATACGGCGGATAATTGGATTCAACTGTTTAACGGGAAGGATTTAAATGATTGGACGGTGAAAATAAAAGGGCATCCCGCTGGCGAAAATTTCAAAAATACATTTAGGGCGGTTGAAGGTGTTCTTCAGATGAATTATGATGAATACGATACTTTTGGCACTTCTTACGGACATATTTTTTACAAAGAGGAATTTTCAAATTATAAACTGCGGGCGCAATATCGCTTTATTGGTGAGCAAGTAAAAGACGGACAGGTATGGGCTCGTAAAAACAGCGGCGTTATGATACATTCCCAATCGCCGGAAAGCATGGGGTTGAACCAAGATTTCCCCGTTTCTGTTGAAGTGCAGCTTTTAGGAGGGCTTGGGACTGAAGACCGCCAAACCGCAAATGTTTGCACTCCAGGAACACACATTGTCATAAACAACGAATTGGTTACAACACATTGCACCAACTCAACTTCAAAAACATTTCACGGAAATGAATGGGTAAATTTGGAAATTTTGGTGATGAACGATTCCATAATTACCCATAAAATTAATGGAGAAATTGTAATGGCTTATTACAAACCGCAAATTGGAGGCACAATTGAAATTGACAAGAAAACTTGGGAATCAAAAGAAGGAAATCCACTAAAAAAAGGTTTTATTTCTCTTCAAAGTGAAAGCCATCCTATTGAATTCAGAAATATTGAGTTATTGGAATTGCATTAAAAAACACAGGAATCGTTATTCATAAATTGCGGTACACTTTCCTGCAACGCAAATAACATTCAATGGCGGTAATGGCACAGAACAATCTGAAATAATTCCCCATTTTTGGTTGAAGGAATTTTCGAGCGCGTTGTAAGTTGCCACTTTTTGTTGAAGCAATGCAACATCAATTGAAGTGCTGAATACAAGAAACGTTTTTGGTCCGCCACAAGCTTTGCTTCCAAAAGCAATATACTCGCATTCCGAATTTTCCGAACAAACGCCCGAATCAACCAACAGCTTAATTTCTCCCTGCAAATCATTTAGCTCCGCCAAATCATCTTCTTTGCTGGATTCCGTATTGTTTGTGCAACCAAAAACGATTGCCATGAGGGCAATCGTTTTCGAGATATTTTTTATCATTTTCATTTCTAAGGAAATTATTTTTAACAATATTCCTCGTAAGCTCCGGCTAAATTTGAAGCAATCACTTCTGCAGGCCGGCCTTCAATATGATGACGCTCTAACATATGAACCAAAACGCCATCTTTGAATAAGGCAATTGCCGGTGATGAAGGAGGAAAAGGAATCATATTTTCACGTGCTTTTGCGGTAGCTTCACTGTCAACGCCCGCAAAAACAGTCACTAAATTTGTTGGTGTTTTGTCGTATTGCAAAGAAACAACAGCTCCAGGTCGCGCTGTACCGGCGGCACAACCACAAACCGAATTAACGACAACCAAAGTGGTGCCTTCTTTTTTTAATGCCGCTTCAACTTCCTGAGCGGTATGCAATGACATAAAACCTGCATTTTCTAGCTCTGCTTGCATTGGTTTTACCAATTCTGGTGGATACATATTTTTTTTATTTTTTTAGTTAAACGTAATTTGGGCACAAATATAAGCGTTTAAAAATGAAATGGCTAAACACAAATTCTAATTAACGCTTCTATAAAAAAGTTTATAACTATTTTAACAATTGTGATATAACTAAATTTAGGATACTGACAAATCAATGTATCTTTGCCTCTAAATAAAAATTATGGGGAATTTTGTAAAATGGTTGGGAGCCGGATTGGGTTTTACGCTTGGCGGTCCGATCGGCAGTATTTTAGGTTTTGCGGTTGGCAGTTTTATTGATGGTTTTTCAAAAGAAGATCTAGAACTGGCTAAAACCTATAGAAGAGCAAGTGCAAATGTGCAATCCGGAGATTTTGAAGTGAGTTTATTGTTGTTGTCATCGGTGGTTATTAAGGCTGATGGAAATGTAAACGAGCGGGAATTGTTATTTGTAAGAGAACATTTTAAGCGGATGTACGGAGAAGAACGCGCTAGTAATGCGTTTAAATTGTTCAAGGTATTTATCAAAAATAACGAAATCTCAACGCCTCAAATTTGTGCGCAAATTCGTCAAAATTTAACGCATGCTTCACGGTTGCAACTGATTCATTTTTTGTTTGGTATCGCAAATGCCGATGGCGCCGTTCATGAAGTTGAGGTAAATGCCATAAAAACCATAGCCGGTTATCTGTATGTGAATCCGCACGATTTTGAATCGATAAAAGCGATGTTTTATAATAGTTCAGACAGCGCTTACCGCATTTTGGAAATCGAAAAAACGGCTTCCAATGATGAAGTAAAACTGGCGTATAGAAAAATGGCGAAAAAATACCATCCCGATAAATTGCAACATCTTGGAGCCGAACATATAAAAGGTGCCGAAGAGAAATTTAAGCAGGTTAGCATTGCCTACGAGCAAATTCAGAAAGAAAGAGGAATTTAATATTAAAAGTTAAAAGTTAAAAGTTTTCCATTTTATTCGTCGGCTTTTTTGGTATTGATGTATATTTGGTGTAAATTTACATCAAAAATCAGAAATTATGGGAAGACAAAGCATTTCATTCACAGATCCGAATGATGAATGGTTAAAAGAGCAAGTTGAAAATAAAGAATACGCCAGTAAAAGTGAACTTGTTAATGATTTAATTAGACAAGCCAGAAAACAGCATATTCAGATTGACTGGATTAAAACTAAAATAGAGCAAGCTGAAAATAGTGGATTTACGAATGACAGTAAAGAGCAAATATTAAAACAATCAAAGGCTTTACTTGATGTCAAAATATAAGTTAAGCAATGCTGCTAAAGAAGATTTAATACGGATTCATCATTACGGTGAAAAAAAATTCGGAATTGTCCAAGCCGACAAATACTATGATTCATTTTTTGAATACTTTGAGATTATAGCTCAACGACCTTTATCATTCGAATCGGTTGATTTTATAAAAAAAGGATATAGACGTTGTGTGTGTGGATCTGACAGTATTTATTACAAAATAAATAATGACATTGTTGAAATAATGACCATAATTGGAAGTCAAGATTTAAACAATATATTTTAACCTTCTGAATTTAAAAGTACAGTTGCCAACATTACATAAAAAATTGCTCAATGGACTTAAATTGGAAGTTCTAAAACTTAATTTTAATACATTTAAATATTGGAAAATTACGTTTTATGATTCGCGACTTTTCATGTTTTAAACCTAAAGCATTGCAACACTTCTTCGGCTCAGGACAGGCTTGTTTTGTTAAGGGCAAAGGGTGGCGCCGCCTAGTATGCTTTTAGATGGTATCACAGATTGTGATACCAAGTTTTCGATTTCTGTTTCATTTTATCCATATTTTGATAATTAGATGATTGTCTTTTTCGTTTTTAAAGATTTGATATTCAATTTAATGCTGCTGAATAATTTTCATTTTATCTGCAGTTTAATTATTTATTCTATGCGCGTTAGTGATTGAGCCCTTCGGCTGCGCTCAGGGTAAACTCATCCTGGCTTTGCGAGCTTATTCAGCAATATGTTCAACAGATTGCCACGCTGCGCTCGCAAAGACGGATTGCAGCGGAAAGCACGCCCCGCCAGCTGGCGGGGAACGCCCACCGAAAAGTAGGGTAGCCCAAATTTTTACCTAAAATCATTCGAATTTCAGCTTAAAATAAGTCGGTATTTTTTTTACAATTATTGAAATGATATTTTCAATAAAATCCGTAATTTCGCACACTAATTGATTTAAGGGCATAAAATGAGCAAAAAATTTAGAGAGTATAAAGGATTGGACCTCACTAAAGTAGCAGAAGAGACTTTGGCGTTTTGGGAAGCGGAACATATTTTCGAAAAAAGCATTAGCACACGAGACGAGCATAAATCTTTTGTATTTTATGAAGGACCGCCATCGGCAAATGGATTGCCGGGAATTCACCACGTAATGGCCCGCGCCATAAAAGACATTTTTTGCCGATACAAAACCCTTCAGGGATTTCAGGTAAAACGGAAAGCTGGTTGGGATACCCACGGTTTGCCAATTGAATTGGGTGTTGAAAAAGAACTGGGAATTACCAAAGAAGATATAGGCAAAAAAATTTCGGTTGAAGCATATAACGAAGCTTGTAAAAATGCCGTAATGCGCTATACCGATGTTTGGAACGATTTAACCAAACGCATTGGCTATTGGGTAGATATGGAAGATCCTTACGTGACTTACAAACCAAAATATATGGAAACGGTTTGGTGGCTGCTGGCCCAATTGTACAAAAAAGGATTGATTTATAAAGGATATACCATTCAGCCTTATTCGCCAAAAGCGGGAACAGGGTTGAGTTCACACGAATTAAACCAGCCGGGAACTTATCAGGATATTACAGACACCACGGTTGTTGCGCAATTTAAAGTCCTATCCCCAGCCTCCCGTTCTAAAAACGGGACAGGCTTTTCCGAAGGAAAGGGATTATCACAGGATTTAAAAGTGAATCCCTTTGGGAAGGATTTAGGATGGGAAAATACTTATTTTTTGGCTTGGACCACAACGCCTTGGACTTTACCCTCAAATACTGCGCTTACGGTAGGAAAAAAGGTTGATTATGTTTTGGTGAAATCTTTTAACCAATACACTTTTGAACCTACCAACGTAATTTTGGCAAAAGCTTTGGTTGGAAAGCAATTTTCGGGTAAATTCTTTGCTGTTGAAAAAGAAAGTCAGCTTTCCGAATATCAGCAAAACGAGAACCTGCCTGCCGGCAAGGCAGGGAAAATACCATATTTTATCATTGGAGAATGTAAAGGTGCCGATTTGGTTGAATTAAGATATGAGCAATTGATGCCTTATGCGCTTCCTTATAAAAATCCGGAAAATGCTTTTAGGGTTATTGCCGGTGATTTTGTAACTACGGATGACGGTACAGGAATTGTGCACACGGCGCCAACTTTTGGGGCCGATGATGCGATGGTTGCAAAACAGGCAGTGCCGGAAGTACCGCCAATGTTGGTGTTGGATGATAACGGGAATCCGGTTCCGTTGGTGGATTTACAGGGAAGATTCACCAAGCATATGGCTGAATATGCAGGGAAATATGTGAAAAACGAATATTATGAAGAAGGTGAAGCGCCAGAGCGCTCTTTGGATGTTGATATTGCCATACAGTTAAAAGAAGAAAACAAAGCGTTTAACGTAGAAAAATACAAACACAGTTATCCGCATTGCTGGCGAACAGACAAACCGGTGTTGTACTATCCGCTGGATTCCTGGTTTATAAAAGTGACCGACAAGCGCGATCGCATGTTCGATTTGAACAATACCATTAACTGGAAACCAAAATCGACCGGTGAAGGCCGTTTTGGCAACTGGCTGAAAAATGCCAACGACTGGAATTTGTCGCGTTCCCGTTACTGGGGAATTCCTTTGCCAATTTGGCGGACGGAAGACGGAACAGAGGAAATTTTTATCGGTTCGGTGGAAGAATTAATGACTGAGATGAAAAAATCTGTTGAAGCAGGAATGATGAAAGCCGCTATTTTTGCCGATTTTGAAGTGGGAAATATGAGCGAAGAAAACTACGACAAAATCGACTTGCATAAAAATGTGGTGGATGCAATTGTTTTGGTTTCGGCATCAGGAAAACCAATGAAACGCGAAGCGGATTTGATTGACGTTTGGTTCGATTCCGGCTCTATGCCTTATGCGCAATGGCATTATCCGTTTGAAAATAAAGATTTAATAGATAGTAATAAATTCTTCCCAGCCGATTTTATTGCGGAAGGCGTTGACCAAACCAGAGGTTGGTTTTATACGCTTCACGCCATATCAACCATGGTTTTTGATTCTGTTGCCTATAAAAATGTGGTGTCAAACGGATTGGTGTTGGACAAGGACGGCAAAAAAATGTCGAAACGTTTGGGAAATGCCGTTGATCCATTTGAAACGATGGATAAATACGGCGCAGATGCCACACGTTGGTACATGATTGTGAATGCAAATCCGTGGGACAATTTAAAATTTGATTTGGAAGGCATCGATGAGGTTCGAAGGAAATTCTTCGGAACGATTTACAACACCTACTCGTTCTTTGCATTATATGCCAATTTGGATAATTTTTACTATTCCGAAGAAGAAATTGCTTTGGATGAAAGACCGGAAATTGACCGTTGGATTTTATCCGAACTGAATACCCTGATAAAAAATACAGAAAGTTTTTATGAAGATTATGAGCCAACAAAAGCGGCTCGTGCCATTCAGGATTTTGTTTCAGAAAATTTAAGTAACTGGTTTGTGCGCTTAAGCAGACGCCGTTTTTGGAAAGGAGATTACGAAAAAGACAAGGTTTCGGGCTATCAAACGCTTTATACTTGTTTGTTAACCGTGTCGAAATTGGGCGCTCCAATTGCACCATTTTTTATGGACAATCTTTACAAAGATTTAACAAATGTTTCAGAAAAAGAGAAATTTGAATCTGTACATTTGTCAACTTTTCCAAACTATGATAAAAGTTTAGTTGACAATAAGTTAGAGCATAAGATGCAACAGGCCCAGAAAATTGCCTCTATGGTTTTATCATTGCGAAAAAAAGAAATGATTAAAGTGCGTCAGCCCTTGCAAAGAATTATGATTCCAGTGTTAAATGATGAAGAAAGGGAAGAAATTTTAGCGGTGGCCGATTTGATTAAATCGGAGGTGAACGTGAAAGAAATTGAGTTGATTGATGATGCTTCAGGAATCGTGGTAAAAACAATAAAACCCAATTTTAAAGTGTTGGGGCCAAGGTTTGGAAAAGATATGAAAATAATCTCTGAAGCCATTCAAAATTTAACGCAAGATGATATTGCAATAGTTGAAAAACAGCAAGAAATATCGTTGGTTATCAATGAGAAAGTCGTAAATTTAAAACTTGACGAAGTAGAAATTATTTCTCAGGATATTGAAGGATGGCTAGTGGCCAACCAAGGAGGTTTAACGGTGGCGTTAGACATTACGATTACTGAGGAATTGAGAATGGAAGGCAATGCAAGAGAGCTGGTGAACAGGGTGCAGAATTTACGCAAGGATTCCGGTTTGGAAGTTACTGACAAAATTACCTTAGTTATTCAAAAAAATGATATATTAGAGCGCTCAATTGCAGCAAATGAGCACTATATTAAAACAGAAACATTAACGAAAGAGCTCGTTTTTGTTGATGATTTGGAAAATGGCACAGAGATTGCTTTTGACGATGTGCAAACGAAAATATTAATAAAGAAAAATTAAGTTATGGACGAAAATAACAGATACTCAGATAAAGATTTGGCAGAATTTAAAGAAATAATTTTGCAAAAAAAGGAGCGTGCCGAAGAAGATTTAGCGCTCTTAAAGAGCATTTTTAAAAACGACAGCGATAACGGAACGGATGACACTTCACCTACGTTTAAAGCTTTTGAAGAAGGTTCGGAAACCATGTCAAAAGAAGCAAATGTCCAATTGGCCATTCGTCAGGAAAAGTTCATTCGCGATTTAAAAAATGCCTTGCAGCGCATTGAAAACAAAACCTATGGAATTTGTCGCGTAACCGGTAAATTAATCCAAAAGGAACGTTTAAAATTAGTGCCGCACGCAACATTGAGCATCGAGGCGAAAAACATGCAACAATAAAATCAGCCATCATATTATTGCGAAGCTTCAATGCGTTGAAGCTTCGTTTTTTTACTGCGCTCAAATAAAATTTACTACCATTGAAAAAACCCATCATTATCATTATTTTAATATTGTTAATTGACCAAATTAGCAAAATATATATAAAAACAAATTTTTTGTATGGTGAAGAAGTGGTTGTTTTTGATTGGTTTCGCATTCATTTTATTGAAAATAACGGCATGGCCTGGGGCGCGGAATTTGGCGGCAGAACCGGTAAATTGTTTTTGACGGTTTTTAGGTTGTTTGCCATTGTGGGAATAGGTTATTGGCTGTATTCTTCTGTTAAAAAAAATGCGCCACCCATTTTAATTGTGGCCATTTCATTAATTTTTGCCGGAGCTATGGGAAATATCATTGATTCCGTTTTTTACGGCGTTATTTTCGATACGCCAAGAAACGCTGTTGCAACGTTGTTTGCGGAAAAACCTTATGGCACCTTATTTCACGGGAAAGTGGTTGATATGCTTTATTTCCCTATCTGGAGCGGTGATTTGCCAAGTTGGATTCCTTTTTGGGGCGGAAAACCATTCACTTTTTTTAATGCCATTTTTAACATTGCCGATGCTTCAATTTCCACGGCCGTCGGTATTTTAATTTTCTTCAACAAAAAAGCTTTTCCGCACGAGAATGTTGAAAAAATTGGTGCTTCTGAGACTACTTTAGCGAATGACTAAACTAAAAAGTTATTGATAAAATTGATTGTCAAATAAATTTAGTAATCATTCTATTTAAAATAAATGGACTTAAAATGAAACGAGCATAACAAATTTTGATACACAAGGAAATGATTAATGGCGAACAGCAGCTGTTACCGCTAAAAAATAAAGTTTAAACAGATGAAACGAGCCATAACAAATTTTGATACACACAGCAATGATTAAT
>JACUUQ010000113.1 GCA_014859175.1 Lutibacter sp.
TTCCGCCAGAAAACAGGGCTTCTGTTAGTGCTTATTTTGCAGGATATGTTAAAAATATTTCACTATTGCCAGGTGATGCAGTGAAAAAAGGGCAAGTATTATTCACCATTGAAAATCCGGAATACGTGCAAATGCAGCAGGATTTTTTAGAAGCAAAAGGAAGATTACATTATTTAAAATCGGATTATGACCGGCAAAAATTGTTGATGGATGACCAAGTGACTTCAAAAAAGAATTTTCTGAAAGCAGAGGCGGATTATACCGTTACGTTGGTTCAATTTCAGTCGTTAAAAAAGAAATTGGACTTGATGAATATCAACGCCAATACGTTAACTGGCGAAAATATTAGCGCTGTTATCAGTGTTTTGTCGCCAATATCAGGCTACGTAACTTCTGTGGAAACTGGCAAAGGAAAGTTTTTAAATCCTTCTGATATTGCCTTGACAATCATTAATACTGATAATTTGCATATTGAATTAATGATTTTTGAGAAAGACCTTCCAATGGTAAAAGTGGGACAAATAATTAGAATCAAACTCCAGAATGATGATAAAAACAGGTATGAAGCAAAAGTTCATCTGATAAATAAAGCAATAAATATTGAAAACAGAACCATTGATGTTCACGGAGATTTGGTAAATGAGGAAGAAGCAAAATTTTTTGCGCCAGGCATGTATGCGGAAACAGAAATTATAACGGGTACCGAAAAAATGCTTGCCTTACCTCAAGAAGCGGTGGCGAATATTGAGAATGACTTTTTTGTGCTGGTAAAGCAAAATGCAACTTCGTTTAAAAGAATACCGGTAAAAATTGGCGCAACCGACAATGGTTTTGTGCAAATTATCAATGCAGATGATTTTGATTCAAACACTGAGTTTTTGACTAAGGGCGCCTTTAATTTAATTTCAGAATAAGCTATGAACCTCGAAAAAGCAATACAAACCGAAATAGATACCGCATTTCTTTACCACCAAATGGTGAAACTTTCGGAGGATGAAGAATTGAAAATATTTTACGGTGAAATGGCCGCCATAGAAAACAGGCACGTAGAAAAATTTTATGCCAAAATAGCCGCCTATAATCCTAATTTTAAGCTGGCGGGTCCATCACTCAGGGCTAGAATCATTGCCAATTTGGGAAAACGGTTTGGCGCCAACATTATTTTAAGCACTTTAACCAATACCGAAAAAAGCATGTCTTTGGCAGCTTTGAATAAAAAACAAAAAAATAAAGAACCCATAATTGGAAGCGAAGCGCGGCATTTTAACATTCTTAAGTCGATGGAATCCTTTACGGGTGAAGGTATCGGGAAAATTGAAGGAAGACACAGAACTGTTGGCGGTAACGCCTTGAGAGCAGCAGTTTTAGGGGCGAATGACGGATTGGTGTCCAATCTGAGTCTGGTGATGGGCGTTGCCGGGGTAACGATGGAAGGCAACGGCGTTTTAATTGCCGGACTGGCAGGATTGCTCGCGGGCGCAATTTCCATGGCTTTGGGCGAATGGATTTCCGTACGAAGTTCCCAAGAGCTTTATGAACGCCAAATAGAACTCGAATTTGAGGAAATAGAAAACAATCCGGAAGAGGAAAAACAAGAACTGATTCTATTGTATCGTGCCAAAGGTTTTAGTGAACAAGAAGCCACAAATGCCGTAACACAAATTTGGGAGGATCCGGAAAAGGCTAAACAAGTGCTTGTTACGGAAGAATTGGGAATTAATCCTGATGAATTGGGCGGCTCGGCTTGGGAAGCTGCTTTTGCTTCTTTTTTCCTTTTTTTAATAGGGGCCATTATTCCTGTGTTTCCTTTCTTTTTTGCAAATGGCTTCAACGCCATAATTTATAGTGCCATTGCGAGCACTTTCGGTTTATTTGGAATTGGGGCAGCAATTACGCTAATTACGGGAAAATCATTTGTGAAATCGGGCTTAAGACAAGTATTGTTTGGTTTGGCGGCAGCAGCCGTTACATTCGGAATCGGACATTTAATAGGCGTGTCAATTGTTGGTTAAGCCCCCTAGCCCCCGAAGGGGGGATTGAGCGTTAAAAAATGTATGGTATACATTTTTAGCGATAAGGCCAGCTGGCGCGTAGGGCTTTGAAAAGTTAAATATTAAAAGGTAAAATAACAAATAACGTCTAACGAATAACAAAGAAAATCTTATGAACGAAGCGCATTTTCATTTAGTGGTCAACCATTTGCCGATTGTTGGCATTTTAATTGGTTTATTGGTTTTGGTAACTGGTTTTTTGTTGAAAAAATCAGAGGTAAAAATCATGGCTTTGGGTATTTTTGTATTCAGTGCCTTGGCTTCAATGGCAGCTTTTTATTCGGGGGAAGGTGCTGAAGAAATTGTGGAGAATATTCCAGGAATAAGTGAAACATTGATCAATCAGCACGAGGAAGTTGCTGAATTATTTTTTACGGTAATTTTGATTTTAGGCGGAATTTCATTGGTTATGATGTTTCTGGAAATTAATAAATCGAAATTTTCGAAATACGGATTTATTTTGGTGATTTTACTCGCTTTGGCAGCAGGCGTATTGGCCAAAAATGTTGGAACAACCGGAGGTGAAATACGACATACTGAAATAAGAAATGATGCCAATTTGATTCAGATTCAATCGGAAGGTGAGCACGATGATGATTGAAAACGTTTATCAACTGATGGCGAAATTTTTCATTAAGTAACTTCGGTGAATTTATTAGTTAACAAAAGCACGAGCGTGACGCGCGCGCCAGCGACCAAAATATTTTAATAAAAAAACACTAGGATTCTAGTGCGCTTCTTCTTAAAATTGTGGCCACTATGGAAGAAAAATCATTGAAAATATACAAGTCGCTGTTCTATCTGAATTTGGATTCACTAAAAAATTTAATTCAGGAGGAAAGGGATCTACACTTAATTTTTCCAATTCCCAAACAAATTGCCTATTTGGAGCCATACGTGAAATTGACCGCTTTTGATATTTTAAGAATGAAAATTGATATTTGGTCAAGAGTTAAAAATAACGAAGATTTAAAATCAGTTACCGGTTTTTTGCCAGATAACATTTTTAAAAAAGCATTGGAATGCAAGAAATACTTAGAGGATAAATTTCACGATTTCAAAGCTGATTTTGCGTATAAAAAACACCGCGATTTGATGTTGGATTTTTATGCCTATAAAAATTATATTGATGATGAAGCCTTTAATGAGTATATAAATCAGGGATTTGAAAGCATCGATTTAGCGTTGGTAAATGCAACTATTTCAAGAAATGAAGCGTTGGTGATTGATTTGTTAAAAAGTGGCGCCGATCCAACCGTTGCTATATTTAACAGCGTTGCAATGATTGATTTAATGGATTATTTAGAAAACAAAGAAAGTTTGTTTTTTGCGGAATACAACAGCCTGTTGATGGACGATTTTAACCAATACAACTATGTTGATATATTTCGAAGCTTGTCTGATTTATACGCGGCCGCAAGCACTTCTAAAATGTTGCTGCTCATTGGATTTTATAAGGACAGCGAATAAAGCAAGGAATTTTCTTACAAAAAGTACGGTTTTACCGTAATTTATACCCAAATTTTATTAAGAATTTTGTGATATAAAAATTTATGTCATGGATAAAAAAATGAAAAAAACAATCAAAGAGATTTTAACGTATCTGTCTGGATTTAAAGATGCACAAGGAAATGAACCGGATATTATTATAGTAGCTGTTCTGATTGAGAAATATTGTGATCTTTATATGGAAGGATTGAATAAATCTAAAACTATAAAAGATTAATAACTTATTATTGAAAAAATCTCTAAGTTAATTAAAATCGCGTTATGGATTACTTCACCTATTATTTATTTTTTATAGGAGTTCAGTGAACCATGTTTGACGTGGAAATACTGTTATTGCAAGGAACGCTGCAATAACAGATTGCAACAAAAAGCCCGACCGCTTTTTAGCGGGAACGCCCAAACCTTTGACCGCTTTTAAAAATAGCCAGATTTATATCATGGTATTTTAACAAAACTTTCTCAATTTATTTTGATGGGTTACTTTTTATTTGTAATCTGTTCAAAAATAGCTGTTTAGTACAATTTTTCTACATTCATTTTATTTTATAACTTATTGATAAACAATATCTTATAGTCATAATCCCTCGCGTTTTTTCAAACAAGGTTTAATTCTTACATTTGTTGATTATTAACAAATTATAAAAAATCAAAATTATGGGAATATTTATTGTTTTAGGAATTATTGTTGTGCTGGCTGTTTGGTTGATGGCAATTTACAACGGGTTGGTTGGTTTTAGAAACAACCGGGAAAATGCTTTTGCCGATATTGACGTGCAATTGAAACAACGTCACGATTTAATTCCGCAACTTTTGGGCGCAGTTAAAGGGTATATGGAACACGAACGCGGTACTTTGGAGGCCATCACCAACGCAAGATCAAGGGCAATGAATGCCGGAACAATTAACGAAAAAATTGCTGCCGAACAAGAATTGGGCGCTGCTTTGAAAGGATTGAGCATTCAGGTTGAAGCGTATCCTGATTTAAAAGCGAGCCAGAATTTTATGCAATTACAGACAGAAATTTCGGACATTGAAAACAAATTGGCGGCCGTAAGACGTTATTTCAACGCTGCAACCAAAGAACTTAATATTGCTGTTCAGAAATTTCCGAATAATATTTTTGCCGGAATGTTTGGCTTTAAAACCGAACCAATGTTCGATTTGGGCGTTGAAGGAAGAGCACAAATGGACGTGGCTCCAGAGATTAAGTTTTAAGCAGTGGCATTTGTAGGAATTCAAACTCAAATAAAAAGAAACAACAGAAAATCTGTGCTTCTTTTAATTGCATTTCCTTTATTGGTTTTGGCATCGGTATTTGCCGTGGTGTATTTTACCACGCGCGATGCCTACGGAAATCCGAGTCCAGAACTGGCTACCGAACTATTTTTGCAGGCGGTTCCGTTTGTGACCACCATTGTTTTGGTGTGGTTTCTTATCGCTTATTTTGCCCACGGAAAAATGATTGCCATGGCAACCGGCGCCAAACCGCTTGAACGTAAAGAAAACATGAGGGTGTATAACTTGGTTGAAAATCTTTGCATGAGCGTGGGCATGAAAATGCCTGCAGTAAATATTATTGAAAGCGATGCTTTGAATGCTTTTGCCAGCGGCTTACAGGAAAAAAACTATACGGTAACGCTTACGCGCGGCATTATAGATAAATTGAATGACGATGAGCTGGAAGGCGTTATTGCACACGAGTTAATGCACATTCGCAATAAAGATGTGCGGTTGTTGGTGGTGACCATAGTTTTTGTGGGCATTTTTTCTTTTGTGGTTCAAATCGCGTTCCGCAGTTTTTTATATGGCGGAATGGGCGGCAGACGAGACAATAAAGATTCTGGGAAATTGATGATCGTAATTTTGGCAGTTTCTTTAATTGCGTACTTAATTTCGATGTTGTTTAAGTTTTCATTAAGCAGATCAAGAGAATTTATGGCCGACAGCGGTGCCGCGGAAATGACAAGAAAACCATGGGCATTGGCTTCTGCTTTGAAAAAAATCTCGGTGAATCACCATATTTCCCAGGTAAAAACAGAAGAAGTGCAGCAAATGTTTATTGAAAACACGCCCCAAGACACATCAGCAAGTTTGTTTGGCGGTTTAAAGGGCTTATTTTCAACGCATCCGCCTATTAAAAAACGCATTCAGTTTCTGGAACAGTTTTAACTAAATTTTTTTATAAAAAATTTGTTTAAATTAAATTTTTTTGTAAATTTGCCTTGTTGAGTTTCATAGCCTCAACATCTTTTTCATAGCAATTTTCCACCTCTTCCTTAGAGGTGGTTTTTTTTTGTTCAAATTCTAAATGGTTTTTATGGAATTTCTGTCAACTTGCCGGAAATTTTTCCAAATTCTGACACTTAAATTGCAATGATTTTAATTGGATTTAACGCAATGGAAATGTTATTTACTTTTGGAAATTTGTCCTTCCGATGATGCAGAAATCACATCAAGCTTGTGATAAAGCCTTAACTTAATTTTATCACAATATACAGCGCTGTTTTTTAGAAGAATTTTTTTTGTAAAGCTAGAACTATTGGTTTTACTAAAATTTTAAAACACTTCCAAAAATATGGAAACATAATAAAGTCCGGTCAGTATAAAAACCACACCGGCAACGGTGCGCATCGCTTTTTCAATTTTGGTTATTTTGTTGTAAAATGAGCCAACGCTGCTTGCCGCAAAAGCCAATAAATAGGTAAACAGCAATACGGGCAATCCAGTTCCAAAAGCAAAAATGATGGGTAAATACAATCCGTCAATGCTTGCAATGGTCATTGGAATAAGCATTCCAAAATATAAGGCGCCGCTATACGGACAAAATGCCAACGCAAAAACAGCGCCTATTAAAAAGGAGCCCAGTAAGCCCTTATCCTGAAATTTTTCCGAAAGTTTTTCAGTAAAATTCGATTTTCCGAAGAAATTCAAGCGAATCACATTCAGCATCATCAATCCGATTACAATAAGCAGCGGACCTAAATATTTTTCGCCATTCTGGCTAAAAAATCGCGCAATATGGAATTTACTGGCGCCAAAAAACAAGATCAAGCCAATTGTTGTATAGGTAAATGCCCTGCCAAGCGAATATAAAATACCGCTTAAAAAAACTTTCTTTTTATTTGAAATGTTTTTAGAAATAAATGCCGTCGCGGTAATGTTTGTGGCAAGCGGACAAGGACTTATGGCGGTCATCAATCCCAGCACAAATGCCGACAATATGGGAATATTGTTATTTTCCAAAAGCGATTGTAGAAAATCCATCTATAAACCTCTAAGCTGAATCGCAATTGTTTCTTTTAATTCATCAGAAAATACTTTTTGATCAGTGCCTTTCATAAAAGCAAAATTTGTTAAATCCACATGTTTTTCCTTGCCGTCTTTTATCACGTTTAAAAATAGCGCAGTTCCCGTGGCTTCAAATTTTTCAGCAAATTTTTCGTTTTCTTCTTTATCGACATTTACAATTTTAAAAACGATTTTTCCGCTTTTCAGTTCCTTGCCAAAATAGGTATCCAGCGTATATTTTGTATTTGCCTCAATGGCTTTGCAAGTCATACACCTATTGGTGGAGTGAAAATCAATTACTTCAATTACATCTTTTTTTGCTTGTTTTTCAGCTGTATTGTTTTGTGCGTTTCCTGTGCAGGAAAATAAAAACAGACTCAAAATAATTGTTGATAAAATGCTAAGTTTTTTCATTTTTTATGATTTAAATGGTTATAAAATTAGGTTAAATATATATCCGGAAATGACAATGCATATGGTTATCACGCCGAAGAAAATTCCGATTAATTTAAGGGTCATTACTTTTTTAAGCAAAGTGGCTTCAGGTATAGAAAGGCCTACAGTTGCCATCATAAAAGCGATTGCAGTTCCCAAAGGGATTCCTTTCGCCACAAAAACCTGAATAACCGGCACAATGCCCGCGGCATTGGCGTACATTGGGACTGCCGCCAGTACTGCCAAAGGAACTGTCCACCAAGCTCCGCTTCCCAAATATGTGGCGAAGAAATTTTCAGGAACATAGCCGTGCATCGCGGCACCAATGCCAACACCTATAATAATATAGATCAAAACGCCTTTTACAATATCCCAGGCACTTCTGGTGATTTCCGGCAAACGCTGTCTGAAATTTCGTTTTTTCTCTTCATATTCAATATCCGACTTTTGTGCATTTGCCAAAACACTTTTCACCCAATCGGTCAAAAGCGGTTCTAATTTGAATTTCTCTAATAACCAACCGCCAAGAGTTCCCAATAAAATACCGGAAAGGGCATAGATTAAGGTAACTTTTACCCCAAACATTCCCAAAAACATGGCAATGGCCACTTCATTCACCAAAGGTGAGGTGATGAGAAAAGAAAAAGTGACTCCTAAAGGAATTCCTCCATGAACAAAACCAATAAAAAGCGGAACAGAGGAGCAGGAGCAAAAAGGCGTAATTGCGCCAAAAATGGAAGCAAAGAAATATTCGAGTCCGTACAGTTTTTTGCGGTTAAGATAATTTTTAAGTTTTTCAATGGGAAAGTACGTGTTTACAATACCCATTAAAAAAACAATCACAAACAGCAGGATTAAAATCTTGACGGTGTCATAAACAAAAAAATTGAGCGATTTGCCTAAATGCGTTTCTGCCCCAATGTTAAAAACGGCGTAAATTAACCAATCTGCCAATTTTTGAACCCAATCAAACATATTAAAGTTTTATTAGCAACATTTAGTGTCAGAACAGCCGCAATCAGAGACAGATGAATCTTTTTTTTGCGAACTGTCCAGCAATAGCGCAGTGATTTCTGCTTTTGAAGGAACGCGTCCTTTTATTTTAATTTCGTTGTTAATCACCAAAGCAGGCGTCGACATCACGTTGTATTTCATAATTTCCATAATATCTTCCACCTTTTCAATCGTGGCGTCAATATTATTTTCAGCAACAACTTCTTGCACTGCAGCGGTAGTTTGTTTGCATTTCGGACAGCCGGTTCCCAGAATTTTTATGTTTATGCTCATTTTTTTAGGTTTTAATAGGTTGTTGTAATTAATTTAGTTTATTAAAATTATGTTTTGGGCGTTCCCCGCCGAAAAAGCGGGTCGGGCTTTCCGTTGCAATCTTTTTTAATTCGCCTACCGGCGAATCAAAAAAGGATTTTCACTTCAATCCCTAACGCAAATTGATTTACTATTTACGATTTTGGATTGACGAAAATGCCTATTCAAATGTTAACCATAACAAAATTGCCCTATGCGGTTCAAAAAAATTTTCTGATAAATTCCTTTTCAGCTTTTTTAAGAACTTATTTTAAAAATAGGAATGTTCATATTACATTCAACTTTCATTCATAAACATCATTCAAAAAAACCTTGAAACAATTCTTTTGCTATTTTCCAGTTTTCTTTGTTGATACAGTATTTTATTTTGGGCGGATTTACCTCACCTTGAATCAAGCCTGCATTCTTCAATTCTTTTAAATGCTGTGAAATGGTCGATTGCGCCAACGGAAATATATCAACCAAATCGCCCGTAAAACAGCACGATTGATTTTCCAAATGCTTTAAAATGGCAATCCGTGTTGGGTGGCCCAATGCTTTGGCAAAACGTGCCAATTGTTTGGAATCATCCTTAAAAATGATATTTTCTGTAGTTTTTTCCATTTCCAATCGTAAATTTACGATTAACGATTCGCCTAAATAATGATAGATATCATTTTTAGCAAAATTTTTTCGACTTATACTAATATTAAGTTTATATTGTTAAATATCAGCAATTTGAATTTTTACTTTTTATATTTAATATTTAACTTCTAATATTTAACTTCTAATATTTAACTTCTAATATTTAACTT
>JACUUQ010000114.1 GCA_014859175.1 Lutibacter sp.
CCACATTTTCTTTTGGCATATTGGCTGCCTTGGCGTTTTGGATAACGGCCCTTAAACGTGAATTGCTTTCCGGATTTGGCCCGCCTTCTTTTACCGCCATCACAATATCTTTACCAATTCTGGTAAAAGTTTTCGCCATAGCCGACCAGCGTTTCATTTTTCTTCCTTTTCTGAATTCGAAGGCTCTTCCCATACTGTTTTCTAAATTTTTATGTGCTGCAAATGTAATTATTCCAAAAGGTATTTACAATTTTTTAAACCTGAATTATCCCTAAATTGAATTGTTTTTCAATGGGTGCGTGATTTGCGGCTTCAATTCCCATGCCAATCCATTTTCGGGTGTCTAGCGGGTTTATTACTCCATCTGTCCACAAATGTGCAGCGGCATAATAAGGCGATGTTTGCGTGTCGTATTTTTGCTGAATGTGTTCCAGTATTTTTTGTTCTTTTTCTTTGGTGATTTCTTCTCCTTTATTTTTTAGCGAAGCAGTTTCAATTTGCAACAACACTTTTGAAGCTTGTTCACCGCCCATTACCGCGAGTCGGGCAGAAGGCCAGGCCACAATTAGCCGGGGGTCATAAGCTTTGCCGCACATGGCGTAATTTCCTGCGCCGTATGAGTTTCCTATCACCACCGTAAATTTCGGAACTACTGAATTGCTTACTGCATTTACCATTTTTGCGCCGTCTTTTATAATGCCGCCGTGTTCGCTTTTGCTGCCTACCATAAATCCGGTAACGTCTTGCAAAAACACCAAGGGAATTTTCTTTTGGTTGCAGTTGGCTATAAATCGTGTTGCTTTATCAGCAGAATCGGAATAAATAACGCCGCCAAATTGCATTTCTATTTTGCCGTTTTTAACCACTTTTCGTTGGTTAGCCACAATGCCCACAGCCCAGCCTTCAATGCGTGCATAACCGCAAATGATGGTTTTCCCGTAGTCTTTTTTGTATTCTTCAATTTCCGAATTGTCCACCAATCGTTCAATAATTTCCAGCATATCGTATTGGTCAGTTCTTGTGGCGGGCAAAATTCCAAAGATTTCTTCAGGGTTTTCAACCGGATTGACAGTTTGAATTCTGTTAAAACCTGCTTTGTTATAATCGCCAATTTTATCAATAATATTTTTTATTTTATCTAAAGCGTCGTGGTCATCAGTGGCTTTATAATCGGTTACGCCGCTAATTTCGCTGTGTGCTGTTGCACCGCCCAATGTTTCGTTGTCCACGTTTTCGCCTATGGCTGCTTTCACCAAATAACTTCCCGCTAAAAATATGCTTCCTGTTTTATCAACAATAATGGCTTCATCGCTCATAATGGGCAAATAAGCGCCGCCGGCAACGCAACTTCCCATCACTGCAGAAATTTGGGTAATTCCCATACTGCTCATCACGGCATTGTTCCTAAAAATTCTTCCGAAGTGTTCTTTATCGGGAAAAATTTCATCTTGCATCGGCAAATAAACCCCGGCGCTGTCCACCAAATATATGATGGGCAACCTGTTTTCCATGGAAATTTCTTGCGCTCGTAAATTCTTTTTTCCGGTGATGGGAAACCATGCTCCGGCTTTTACCGTTGCGTCATTGGCTACTACAATGCATTGTTTTCCTTTGATGTAGCCTATTTTTACGACAACGCCGCCCGACGGACAACCGCCGTGTTCTTCGTACATTCCTTCACCTGCCAACGCGCCAATTTCAATGGAATCGCTTTTGGCGTCAAAAAGATACTCAATGCGTTCCCTTGCTGTTAATTTTCCGTTGTCTTTGTGTTTTTCTGTTCTTTTTTCGCCGCCGCCTTTATAAACTTTTACAAGTTTTCTTTTCAGTGCCGCCAATTGAAGTTTATTGAAATCTTCATTTTTATTGAAGTTGATGTCCATGTTATTTTAACTTTTCAAGATGCGCTAAAGTACAAAATGTATGTGAAACCGCATTAATTAATTACCTTGATAATAAATACCTAGGTAAATTAAAATTATTGTTGTAAATTTGCATTGAAAAATAAATTTTAAGACACAAAATATGGCAAAAAATATCGTAACTATTGGCGGCAGTTCAAGTAAAAATTCAATCAATAAAATGTTGGCGGAATATGCTGGCGGATTGCTGAAAAATGCAACATTGACAAAGGTTGGTTTAAACGAATTTGAAATGCCATTGTTTTCGGTTGATTTGGAGAAAGAAAAAGGATTTCCAAAAGGCGCGATTGAATTGAATGAGATTATTGAAAAAGCGGACGGATTTATAATTTCGTTGGCAGAGCATAATGGCGCCTATTCCGCAGCTTTTAAAAATGCGTTTGACTGGCTTTCGCGAATTAACGGCAAGGTTTGGCGAAATAAACCTATGTTGTTGCTGAGCACTTCACCTGGAATTCGCGGCGGGCAATCGGTTTTAAATATTGCTTTGGATCGATTTCCCTTCAATGGAGGAAATATTGTTGGAAGTTTGCCTTTTCCTTCATTCAATGAAAATTTTATAGACGGCGAAATTGTAAATGCAAACTTAAAAGCCAATCTTCAAATGCTGGTTGATGAGTTAGAAAAAGCTTTATAACTATGGGCGATATTTCAAAGGACATTAATTCAAAGTTTCCAAATGAACGTGTAAAAGCGCTCATCAACATAAAATTTACCGCTAATTGGCTAAATACCGTTGGAAATGATTTTTTAAAACCTTCCAAAATTTCCAATCAGCAATACAATATTTTAAGAATTTTGAAAGGCGCAAATGAAGCGGTAACGGTGAATACGGTTAAGGAAAGAATGATAGAAAAGTCGCCAAACGCAACTCGGCTGATGGATAAATTATGCGATAAAGCCTTGATTGAAAGGACTCGTTGCGAGAACGACAGACGCGTAGTTTATGTGAAAATTTCAGAAAAAGGCTTAAAATTATTGGATAAAATTAATGTTGAAGAGCTTGGTGACCAAATGAATTCAATTTCCGAAGAAGAAGCAAAAATATTGAATGAAATACTTGATAAAATAAGATAACCAGAAAAAATATTGAAAATGAAAAAAATAATATATAAAGCAGCAGATAGAGGCAAAGCCAATTACGGTTGGCTGGAGGCAAATTATTCCTTTAGTTTTGCAAATTATTACGATCCGGAAAAGGTAAATTTTGGTGCGTTGCGTGTGTTTAATAACGACATTATTCAAGGCGGAATGGGTTTTGGAACGCATCCGCATGACAATATGGAAATCATTACCATTCCTTTAAAAGGCGCTTTAAAACATAAAGATTCAATGGGAAATAAATGGATTGCCATTGAAACGGGAGAAGTGCAGGTGATGTCGGCAGGAAGTGGTTTGCAGCATTCCGAAATGAATCATTCAGTCAGCGAAGAAGTACAATTGTTTCAAATTTGGATTTTTCCTGATAAAAATGATGTGGAGCCAAGATATGACCAAAGAAAATTTGATGCTGGAGAAAGGAAAAACAAGCTTCAAATTTTGGTTTCTTCCATAGATGAAAAATTGGATGGTTCATTAAAAATTCATCAAGATGCCTTGATTTCAAGAATTGATTTGGATAAAAATTCAGAGTTTAGCTACACACTAAAATCGGAAAATCACGGTTTTTATGTGATGGTTGTTGATGGCGAAATCAATATCGGCAACGAAATTTTAGGAAAAAGAGATGGCATGGGGATTTCTGAAACCAAAAATATTAATATGAAAGCTAAAAGGGCATCAGAATTGCTTTTTATTGAAGTGCCGATGCGATTTTAGGAATAATCTGTTAAGAGTTGTTGAACTGTTTTGGCTATTTCTTCATTTTTGGCGATCTTTTGAAGTTCAATTGGTTCGCAAACCCTGACTTCACAATCGGTTATTGGGCAGCGTTCACAGGTAACGCCCACTTTTTTCGATTTAATGTTGGCATCGTTTATAAAGTTAATTTTACTTGTTAACAATGGCGAAATCAGCAATCCGATGCTGATGCTTCGATTGTGGTTTTCTTTAAAAGGATCTTTGGTGGCGCTTGAAAACACCAAATAACTTAATTCATTTCCGGGATAATTTGAAATTTGTATATCGGAAATAATTTCATTTTTTTTCACCCTGTTCAAAAGATCAATAGAAATCCACCTTCTGCAATAGCGCTCATGAGTTTCGTTTGCGGTAGGTGGCTGTTGCTGGGTAATGTGAAGTTCTTTCGAAAGTTTGTACCTGTTTTCGCCATTTTTATTGGTAAAACGCAAAAAGAATAAATTTTTGAAATGAAACAGTTTTGGTAATATGTTCGTCAAACGTTGGTAATAAGTTTCGGGAGAATCTGTGAATTGAGCAATCATTTTATTGAAATTATCTCCGTCCCATTTTTCTTGCTCAAAAAATGTTTTCAGCTGATTTTCGATTACTTTTTTCGGAATGATGAGCGCACCGGCAAAATATGATGCCATAAAATTATTTAAAACCTGATCAAAAGTTTCAAATTTTATCCATGAAAAAGTATAGAGCCTTTCTTTTAAGTTCAGATAATTGTAGGCCAATTCTTTGGCGAAAATAAATGTTTTTTGCGATTCGTCTATCGTGTCGCTTAACAACAGCGTATTTGTTTTTGGAATGAATACGCATCGTAATTCCGTTAAATTGGTGTAAGGGGAAATTCCGTTATTAATTATTTTGTAATCAAATTCTTCCACCAAAATTTCTTCTAAATCTTCCGATTTTATTTTTTCTTCTAAATTAATCTGATAAGCCTTGGCAAATTTTTCAACACTTAGCTCAATGTCTTCAAAATAGTTATTATGCGCTTCCTGATAAGAACGCAAAGCCGCCAAAAAGAAACTTTCGCGCGATAGGTTATAGTTTTGGGCAATTTTAATTAAGGTGCTTATAAACGCATTTACCTTGGCCGGCGCATTTGAAATAATGTCAATTAAATCGGCTTCCTGAATGCCAAATAAATCCAGCGGAATTTCTTTTAATATTTTGGATTGCAATATTTCACCCAAAGGCGCCAGGTTTTTATCGAGTTTTAAGGAAACCATATTGTCGTAAGGAACATCCAACACTTGCGACAATAGCGCAATTTTATCCGTTTTCGGATATTTCTTGCCTTTTTCAATTTCGTTTAAGTATGATTTTGAGATGTTTGTGAGTTTGGAAAGCCCAAATAAGGACAGGTTTTTTTCTGTTCTGATTTGCTTCAATTTCAATCCAAAGATTAAACGGATGTATTCTTCTTCGATATTCATAAAACAAAGGTATGTTTTTTAGCGAAATAATAAAAATTTATCTAAAATTAAAATTTAGCGAACGTTCGCTTGTTTTATAAAAAACTTTTTTTTACGTTTGTCCTCATAAAAATAAACAATCATGAAAAAATTTAATGAATCAACAATTCACCCGGTATCTTTTTCAGAAGATGTAAAAAATTCTTACAGCGATATCTTAACAAATGAAGCGATGGATTTTTTAGTGCAGCTGCATGAGAAATTCAACAGTGAACGTTTGGAATTGTTGAACAGAAGGGTTGCCCAACAAAATTATTTTGACAAAGGAAATTTCCCTGAATTTCCTAGAGAAACAGTGGCTGTTAGAGAAGGTGATTGGACAGCAGCGCCATTGCCAAAAGATTTGCTGGACAGAAGGGTTGAAATTACGGGGCCGGTTGACAGGAAAATGATCATCAACGCATTAAATTCGGGCGCAAAGGTTTTTATGGCCGATTTTGAAGACAGCAATTCCCCAACCTGGAGCAATTTATTGGAAGGGCAACAAAATTTAAGGGACGCCATTAAAAAAACCATTTCATTTTCAAATGAAAACGGAAAGGAATATAAATTAAACGAAACCGTTGCCACACTTTTGGTGAGACCAAGAGGTTTGCATTTGAACGAAAAACATTTGCTTATTAATGAAGAGGAAATGTCGGGTTCTTTGGTCGATTTTGGGTTGTACTTTTTTCACAATGTGAAACAATTGTTAGAAAATAAATCGGGACCATATTTCTATTTGCCAAAACTGGAGCATTATCTGGAAGCCCGTTGGTGGAATGAAGTTTTTGTGTTTTCGCAAGAATACTTCGGCATAAAACAAGCCACCATTAAAGCCACTGTTTTAATAGAAACAATTACGGCAAGTTTTCAGATTGATGAGATTATTTATGAATTAAGAGACCACATGGCGGGATTGAATTGCGGCCGTTGGGATTATATTTTTTCCTATATCAAAAAATTCAGGAATCACAAAAATTTTACCGTGCCCGACAGAAGTCAGGTCACTATGGCAACACCTTTTATGGAAGCTTATTCACTATTAGTGATTCAGCGTTGCCACAAGCGAAATGTTCACGCCATTGGCGGAATGGCAGCACAAATTCCGGTAAAAAATGACGAAGAGGCAAACAGAATCGCCTACGAAAAAGTAAGGGTTGATAAAGAGCGCGAGGCAAAAAATGGCCACGACGGCACTTGGGTGGCGCATCCGGGATTGGTTCCTGTGGCTTTGGAAGTTTTTAATCAATTTATGCCAAGGCCCAATCAAATCGACAAAAAAAGAGATGATTTAAAAATTACGGAATCTCAATTGGTGGAGCAGCCGAAAGGAACAATTACCGAAGAGGGAATTCGCAAAAATATCAATGTCGGCATTTTATATCTGGAATCCTGGCTGTCTGGAAATGGCGCTGCAGCCTTGTACAATTTGATGGAAGACGCCGCAACAGCCGAAATTTCAAGAACGCAATTGTGGCAATGGCTCCATAACAATTCGACTATGGAAGACGGCAGAAAATTTACGGTTAAATTGTATATTGAATTATTGAAATCAGAAATCCGTCAAATTAAACACTTAGTGGGCGAGGCTGCCTTCAACAACGGAAAATTTAAGTTAGCCATCGAATTGTTTGATTCACTGGTCGTCTCGGAAAAGTTTGAAGAATTCTTAACCTTAAAAGCTTATAAATACCTATAAAAAAACCACCCAAAAACCGCGAAATTAAAGGGTGATTCATATAAATAACCATAAAAATTAAATACAAGACAAAATTATGAAAAATTTAGCACAAAGTAATTATAGTTCTGCTATACAAACAGTAAAAGATCTTAAAGCTAAGTATGGAAATACTTGGAATGCAATAAATCCTGAAATTGCAGCTAGAATGGTTGCCCAAAATCGTTTTAAAACAGGGTTGGATATCGCCAAATATACCGCCGCCATTATGAGAAAAGATATGGCAGAATATGATGCCGATGTTTCAAATTACACACAATCATTAGGTTGTTGGCATGGTTTTGTTGCGCAACAAAATATGATTGCCGTTAAAAAGCACCATAAAACAACAAGCAAAAGATATTTATATCTTTCTGGTTGGATGGTAGCTGCATTACGCTCAGAATTTGGACCATTGCCAGATCAATCAATGCACGAAAAAACTACAGTTCCGGCATTAATAAAGGAAATTTACGATTTCTTACGCCAAGCAGATGCCATTGAGTTAAATGATTTGTTCAGAAGACTTGAAAAAGGAGAAGATGTACAAGATCAAATTGATAATTTTGAAACACATGTAGTTCCGATTATTGCTGATATTGATGCAGGTTTTGGGAATGAAGAAGCTACTTATTTGTTAACAAAGAAAATGATTGAAGCCGGCGCCTGTGCGATTCAAATTGAAAATCAAGTTTCCGATGCGAAGCAATGTGGCCATCAGGATGGAAAAGTTACGGTGCCTCATGAAGATTTTATTGCCAAACTGAATGCCATTAGGTATGCGTTTTTGGAATTAGGCGTGGATGACGGAATTATTGTTGCAAGAACAGATTCTGAAGGTGCCAGTTTAACGCAGAAATTACCGGTTAGTAATGAACCGGGAGATTTGGCTTCTCAATATTTAGCCTTTGTTGAAGCGGAAGAAATTGACATAAATGATGCTGAAGAAGATGATGTGTTTCTTAAAAGAGAGGGTAAATTGGTGCGTCCTGTAAGATTGCCAAATGGATTGTATAAATTTAAAGATGGATCAAATATAGACAGAGTTGTGTTAGATTGCGTTACCAGTCTACAAAATGGCGCAGATTTACTTTGGATCGAAACGCCTACGCCAAATGTTAAGCAAATCGCGAATATGGTCAATAGAATTAAAGAAGTTGTGCCAAATGCCAAATTGGTTTACAATAATTCACCTTCTTTTAACTGGACATTAAATTTCCGCAATCAGGTTTATGATGAAATGCTTTCGGAAGGCGAAAATATGACAGATTATGACAGAAATAATTTGATGGATGCAAAATATGATGATTCCCAATTAAGCGCCCGGGCCGATGAGAAAATTAGAACGTTCCAAATAGATGGGGCAAAATATGCAGGCATTTTTCATCACCTAATTACCTTGCCAACGTATCACACAACAGCACTTGATATGAACAATTTAACGGAAGGTTATTTTGGAGAAGAAGGAATGTTGGCTTATGTAAAAGGTGTTCAGAGACAAGAAATTCGCAAAGGTGTTTCTTGCGTAAAACATCAAAGAATGGCAGGGTCAAATCTTGGTGATGACCATAAAACTTTTTTTGCGGGAGACAAAGCTTTAAAAGCAGATGGTAAAAACAACACCTCTAATCAATTTGAAGCTATTTCTGAAAACAATAAAGTTGAAGAAAAATTAAGTAAGGTTGTATAAATAATAGGTCTAATTCCAATAAAATCGGTAATTTATGTAATGTTTTTTGGGGCGTTCCCTGTGGGTCGGGCTTTTCGTTGCAATCCGTCATTGCGAGCGGAGCGTGGCAATCTGTCGAACATATTGCCGATTGGCTCGCAATGCCGGGATTTCCTCTTCAATCCCTAACGCAAATACCAGGGTAACTAAAATTAAACTCAAATAATTTATACAAAAAGACTGAGACGGCTCAGTTTTAAAATATTGTTTTTACGTTTACTTTCAAACAACGCCTTCGTAAAGAGGGCGTTTTTTTGTACTTTTGTAGCCGAAAATTACGATATTTGCAAACTGCAATTTATTTTTAGAAAAATCAATTTAACAAATAACCATATAAAATGAATAAAAATACGGTATTGGCCTGGGCAACTTTTATAATGATTGTAGTTGGCTTGGGACTTATTGCACTTGGTGCATTCAGGTACGATGAAATAGCCGGCTGGGGATTTGCTTCCGTAGGAATCGGATTTTTTGCCATCGCTTGGGTTTTTAATGCTTTAAAAGGACGGGTATAAGGCCCCCTAACCCCCGAAGGGGGGATTGAGCGTTTAGAAAATGTTATACATTTTTAGCGATAAGGCCAGCTGGCGCGTTGGCATTAAAATGTCATAAGCTATCAAACTCAGCAACTAATAACCTTCAGCTAAAAAACTAAAAAAATCAATATTTCATAAAAACTTGAAACTTGAAACAAAAAGCAAACCACAACTA
>JACUUQ010000115.1 GCA_014859175.1 Lutibacter sp.
TTGGTTCTGCAATGTGTTTCTTATTTGCTGGTCGGTCTCTACGCTTGCCTGTAACTTATTTATACCCTCAACAAAAACACAAAAAACTGAGTATATCAAACCAAATTTGGCCAGACATACTCAACTTGTGTTGAGGTTTATTTTTTATTTGTGTTTTACAAATCATCAAAGGGGCTTTTAATATTTTGTAAACTTTTTGTGCTTACGTGTGTGTATATTTCAGTGGTTTTGCTGCTGTTATGGCCAAGTAATTCTTGTATAAATCTTAAATCAGTTCCATTTTCCAGTAAATGAGTGGCGTAGCTGTGGCGCAACCAATGCAAAGTTACAGGTTTCCTTATATTTGCTAATGTAACACCTTTTTTTAAAACCTCTTCCAAACTTCTTTCAGAATATTTAACGCTTTCTTGTTGGCCTTCAAAAAGCCAAATTTTTGGTTTAAATGCCTTATAGTAAGTCCTTAACAATTCAATTAACTTGTCACTTATGGGAACAACGCGATCTTTTTTTCCTTTGCTTTGTTTTACAATCAACAATTTTCTCTTCGAATCAACATCCGAAGGTTTTAAATTTAATAATTCACTTCTGCGAAGTCCGCAAGCATAAATAACACTTAGCATTGCTTTGTGTTTGTTGTTTTTAAGGGATTCCAATAGGGCCTTTACTTCTTCTTTGCTTAACACATTCGGCAGTTTGTGTTCCCTTCTGGGCCTATGAATTTTATCAACTTCAATTTCGGTATTTTGCAAGGTTCTAAAATACAATTTTAAGGCATTTACAATCTGGTTCTGATAGGATGCCGACAAATTATTTTTTAAAATATAGTTGTTGTTATAAACAATAACATCATTGTTTGTGATTTCAGGTATTGCTTTTTCGCGGTAAAAAACCAAGAACGATTTTAACGCATCACCATAGGTTTTTATGGTGTTGGGGCTATATCTTTTGGATAAAAGCCATTGCTTAAATGTATCAATTTGTTCCATTCCCTCAATCGAAGGAAGGCAATGGGAGTGTGGCGCTAAATTAAATCGTTCTCTATTTTCTTCAGTATCCGGAATATGCCAAACGCGCTTTGATTGGCTCCATCTCGAGCCTTCAATTGTCTTTATTTGGGCAATTAATTCCGCTTTTTTTTCAAAATAAACGGCAATTTTAGATTCGCCTTTGTGTTTTAATAGTTTAACTTCCCAATTCATAGCATTTTTTTGTGATGCTAAAGATAGAAAAATGAAATGAGAAATTTGCACAACTTTTTATTTAATCAAAAAGATTTATTTAACAGGATAAATCTTGACAACCAATAGGACAAAGCTTGACAACTAAGCGGATAAGTCGCGACAACTAATAGGAGGGTTTTGGTAAAAACACTAGTATTTTTATTCTAAATATACTAGTATATCTTTTGAGAAATAGTACTTTAATTATAAAAAAATACTAGAATAAAAACAACGTGTTAATATTGATGGAGGAAAGTGATTATATCGTCAAATTTATAATATATTAGCTTCATAAAATTAATATTGCGCTATTTATTATTAACAATTCATAAAAAATAAACAATTGCTATGCCCATAAGATACCGAATTACCAAACGAAGCAATACCATTGCCAACAATAAAGCACCGCAATATATTATGCAAGCTGTGAGCACGGGCGTGGTAACGCTTGATGACATTAGTTATCAAATTGGCAATGAATGCGGTTTAAGTGCCTTGGATGTTAAATTTGTGTTGCAGGCATTGGGGCCAAAATTGAAGTTTCATTTGGAAGACGGCAAAATTGTGGATTTGGAAAATATAGGCAAATTTAAAGTGGGTTTTAAATGCAAAGCCGATCCCGATGCCAAAAACCTGAGCCCAAAACGAAATATTCAAAAATACCATTTAAATTTTCAGCCATCGAAAGAAATAAAGCGCTGGTTAAAAATAGGCATTAACACCTATAAAGAGGGCAGCAGGAGTATTTAGGCTGTTAAATTTGTTTGGTGCTTCATTGTTAATTTGTTTAGCCCAGGCATTAAACTGTAAGTTATATCATCAAAAAAAACTCCCCAAAACAAAAGTCTTGAGGAGTTTTTAAAAAAATATTTGTTATTATTAAACCAATAAATCATTCACGCTTCTAACGCCTGCAGCACTTTCAATAAATTTGGCTTTTTCAGCATCGTTTAAATCGATTTCAACAATTTTTTCAATACCATTTTTGCCAATAATACAAGGAACGCCAATTGAAATATCTTTCAAACCGTATTCACCATCCAACAAAGCGGAACATGGGAACATTTTCTTTTGGTCGTTTACAATAGCCTGAACCATGGAAGAAACTGCCGCTCCCGGTGCATACCAAGCGCTTGTGCCCAACATTGTTGTCAATGTGGCACCGCCAACTTTGGTGTCTTCGGCAACTTTTGCCAATCGTTCGGTTGATAAAAATTCAGTAACAGGAACGCTGTTTCTAACTGCCAAGCGCGTTAAAGGCAACATGCCGGTGTCACTGTGGCCGGCAATTACCATGCCGTCAACATCCGATTGCGGACAACCTAACGCTTCAGCCAAACGGTATTTAAAACGGGCACTGTCTAACGCGCCGCCCATACCAATAATTCTGTTTTTAGCGATTCCGGCAACTTTATGCGCCAAATAAGCCATCGTATCCATTGGGTTACTCACCACAATAATAATCACTTCTGGAGAATGTTTCAGCAAACTTTCAACAACCGATTTTACAATTCCTGCATTAATTCCAATCAATTCTTCACGTGTCATTCCCGGTTTTCTTGGAATGCCGCTCGTAATAACCGCAACTTCACTGCCTGCTGTTTTTGAATAATCGTTTGTTGTTCCTGTAATTTTGGTGTCAAACTTCATTAAAGAAGCCGTTTGCATAAGATCCATGGCCTTGCCTTCAGCGAAATCTTGTTTAATGTCAATCAATACCACTTCCGAGGCGAAATTTTTAATGGCGATGTACTCAGCGCAACTTGCACCCACAGCACCTGCTCCTACTACTGTTACTTTCATATTTTTGATATTTGTTTATTTTTAAAAAAATTAATCCAAATTTACAAATTTTTATGCGAAAAGGAGGTAATATTTGTGATAAAAAAAGGACTGCAATTAAGCAGTCCTTATAAAATTTTGGTCATAAAAATAACAATTGTGTAATTTGGAGAAATATTAACGCACCTTATCTAAAACTAAATGCGATGCCTGCAGTTACGGTGTTATATTCTTTTATGGTATAATCTCCAAATAATTTAAAGAATCCAATATTTAATCTTGCCCCTAAAGTTCCTCTTACGCCATTCGCGTTAAAATCCATATTTATAGGATCTGTAACCGATTCTGTTACCGTGTTGTTGGAGCCTTCATAGGTATATTGCAATTCATAGGTGCCTTTTAATTTTAAAGTTGAAGTTCCTTTGTCATAACCAATTGCGCCATACAAAGAAATAACGGGAAAATCCAATGAAGCAATTGTTTGGATGGTGTAGGCATTTAACTTAGATGTAGCTTCTTGGTTGCTGCCCCCAAATCCGGTGGAAACATTCCCTAAATTATAAGTCGCATCCATGGAAGTATAACCCGCAAACAAAGCAATATTTAAAGGCAGTTTATCTAAAGGCCCTAAATATTGCATTAAATTGTGTTTAATTCCAAAACCTATTAAATTTCCTTCAACATCATCAGTATTAATTTTTGGCAAATAGCGAATGCTTAGGTCTGTGCTGAAAGGCATTCCCACACTGGCTTGTATCATAGGAGACGGAACGGCGTTTAAGGGTAAATCATTACCGATTCCGTCAGGTAGAGAAAATTCCGCAATTTTATAATTTTGGCCTTCAGGAATTCTGACGCCAATAACGCTATGGTTATCCGATCCCATAACCGTCTGTATTTTGCTGTCTCCACTTTCCAATGTTAAGTATTGATAATCGTTTGCGTTGAATTGAAATGTTTTGGAAGAATTTGGAACTATGGCTGCATTTGCGGTTATGGTAATATCAAAGCCAAGTTTTTTATGGGTTTTAGCCGTATGATACCAACCGTCATTTAAACTATACAGCATTCCTTCCATTACGGGTGCCATATAATTTTTCATCAATAAATTTGAATCGTCTTTGGCCAACAGCAGCAATTCTAAATCTTGCGATTTTACCGAAAAACTTAATAAAAAGAGCAATAATAAGGGTATTTTTTTCATAATATGGGGTTTAAAATCAATTGTAAAGATATAAAGAAAGATTTTATCGAAAAATTTATATACAAAAAAAGACTGCTTTTACGGGCAGTCTTTTTAAATTAAATATAGGTGATAAAATTAAACATCAATTTTTGCATATTTTGCATTTTTTTCAATAAATGCCCTTCGTGGCGGCACATCGTCTCCCATCAACATAGAGAAAACCCTGTCAGTTTCCGTTAAATTATCAATAGTGACTTGTCTAAGTGTTCTAAATTCCGGATTCATCGTAGTATCCCAAAGTTGTTCGGCATTCATTTCTCCCAAACCTTTGTAACGTTGTATAGCAGCTCCGGCACCTAAATTTTTGGTAATTAAATCGCGTTGGTCATCACTCCAGGCATATTCTCTTTTTTGACCTTTTTTTACCAAATATAAAGGAGGCGTGGCAATATAAATATGGCCGTTTTCAACCAATTCTTTCATATATCTAAAGAAGAAAGTCAGGATCAGGGTGGCAATGTGGCTACCGTCAACATCGGCATCACACATAATAACCACTTTGTTATAACGAAGCTTGTCTAAATTTAAAGCTCTCGGATCTTCTTCCGTACCAATGGATACGCCCAAAGCCGTGTACATATTTTTGATCTCCTCATTTTCAAAAACCTTGTGAACCATCGCTTTTTCAACGTTTAAGATCTTCCCTCTTAAAGGTAAAATTGCCTGAAAAGCCCTGTCGCGTCCTTGTTTTGCCGTACCGCCTGCCGAATCTCCCTCAACCAGGAATATTTCGCATTTTTCTGGATCAGTTTCTGAGCAGTCGCTTAATTTCCCCGGCAATCCGCCAATAGACATCACTGTCTTTCGTTGCACCATTTCACGTGCTTTTTTGGCTGCGTGACGTGCTTGTGCGGCCAAGATTACTTTTTGTACAATAATTCGGGCATCACTCGGATTTTCCTCCAAATAATTCTGTAACATTTCAGATACAGCCTGGCTCACGGCAGCGTTAACTTCGCGGTTTCCCAGTTTTGTTTTTGTTTGTCCTTCAAACTGAGGTTCCGCAACTTTTACAGAAATAATGGCGGTCAATCCTTCACGGAAATCATCCCCGGCAATATCAAATTTTAGGTTTTTTAGCATTCCAGAGTCATCCGCATATTTTTTTAAAGTAGCTGTTAACCCGCGTCTAAAGCCTGCCAAATGCGTTCCGCCTTCAATGGTATTGATATTGTTTACATATGAATGTAAATTTTCGGTATAAGAGGTATTATAAACCATCGCAACTTCAACCGGAATATCATTTTTTTCACCTTCCATAGAAATAACCCTGGAGATTAAAGGCTCTCGTGTGGCATCCAAATATCTGATAAACTCAGGCAATCCCTCATCACTGTGAAATGTTTCAGTAATCAGGTTTCCTTCATCATCCAAAACCCTTTTGTCGGTTAAAGTCAGCGTAATTCCTTTATTCAAAAAAGAAAGTTCCCGCAATCTTGTCGCTAAAGTTTCATAATTAAACTCAATGGTTTGGGTAAAAATGGTCGTATCCGGCAAAAAGGTAACCATGGTACCGCGGTCATCACTTTCTCCAATTGTTTTTGCAGGATACAAGGCTTTTCCTCTGGAATATTCCTGCTCCCAAATTTTTCCGTCCAAATAAACGGTGGCCCTTAAATGTTCAGAAAGTGCATTCACCACAGAAACTCCAACCCCGTGCAAACCACCCGAAACTTTATAAGAATTTTTGTAAATTTTATAACATACAAATATAACGAAACAACTTGCTATTTTAAAGCGTTTTGCGATCGAGCTGTTGAAGTTATCAACAAATTGCCTAATTTAAAAAAGCGGCTTAAATCGGCTAAAAACAGCCTTAAATGCAATTTATGGCATTTTGGTAAAAATGGGTTGACTTAAAAATCAAAAAATGTTTTAAATGAAGTTATTTGCGTTCGTAAAAGTTAAGAATAATGCCTTTTTTCAGCATAAAATGGCAATTAATTAAAGCTGATCATCTTTTTTTGGGCGTTTCCCGCCGAAAAGGCGGGTCGGGCTATGCACTCCAAACTTTTTTCGCTGAAAAAGCGCAAAAAGGTTTTCCATTGCTATCCCTAACGCAAATTGATTTTCGCCCTTCGGCTCCGCTCATGATGACGGATTTACGATTTTAGCATAAAAATTAAAGATAACACAAAATTCGTCAATCGTCAATCCAAAATTTACTTTGTGGCCTTTGCGTTTTTTCTTTGCTTGTTGCGGTTAAAAGCAAATTTCTATTCAATTAATTTTTACTTTGTTTTTATCAAAGCATACCCATATCAATTTACCTCCTGTTAGCGCTATCGGGATACAATTTTTGATTCACGATTTGTTGATTTAGGAATTACGAAGGTTGAATTAATTTTAGCATGGCCTATTTGTTTGGAGATAGCGCGAGCTTCTAACGTTTTGGCGCTTGGCGCAGTGGCGGATGTTGAAGCACTAAACTGTCTGGCAGCACTTAACTTGATGCGAAGCACAAAGCTTCATTTAAGCACTGAACCCGCTTTTTTTGCCAAACGCCTGTGTGTGCGGTTTTTCTTTCTTCGGTCAAGTTCTTCTATTAGAGTTTCACGTTCAGTTCAAGTCGTCCGCCAAAACCAATTTCAATGATTTTTTGAAGTGTCGAAATGCGAGCTTCTTTTATATTGTTCTCAATTTTTGAAATATAGGATTTAGTTGTCCCAACTTTTTCTGCAAGTTGTTCCTGTGTCATTCCCATTTCAATCCGAGTGTCGTGAATCAAAGCACCTATTTTAAATGCTTCATAACTGGCTTCAAGTTCGTCACGCTCTTTTGTACCACGTTTGCCGTAGTTTTTTTCTTTAAACTCTTCGAGAGTCATTAAGTTATTATTTTTCGTTTTCATATTCTGCTTTTATTTTAAGTGCCATTTCTATTTCTTTCTTAGGTGTCTTTTGCGTTTTCTTTTGGATACCGTTAGCTAATACGACTAATTTTCCTTGGTCAAAAAAAACAGAAAATTCTAAAAACGTCACTACCAAGTTAAACTCGGATTTCATAAAGTCCGTCCGTATTCTCTATGTGTTTCAGATACGTTTCAGGAACTCTTTGTAAGTCTTCAACCAAGTCAAAAGTCCAAACAATTTTTGCTTTTACTTTCTTGTTTTGTTTGGAAAAGAAGTCTTGAAAGTAGTTCTTATAAAACCTTATCTATCTATGTTTCTGATTTTTGTCCACGGTAAAAAGTTACAAAAGTTTCCCTAAAGTGAAACATACAAGTTGGTTTATTTTGTCTAAAAGTTAATTTGTCGGGGTTCTCAAAATCGCATATAGCTTGTGGCTACACCTCTTCAAGTTCATAAAAGCACGAGTGTGGCGCTTGCGCCAGCAGCGTAAAATCGTTTTGTTCAGAAAAAATTACGGAAAGCATTAGGGCATAATTATTTTAATATTATTTTTGCGGATGCAAGACAAGGTACTTATTTTAGATTTCGGTTCGCAATACACGCAGTTAATTGCCCGACGAGTCCGTGAACTCAACATTTTTTGTGAAATTTTTCCTTTCAACAGCAAAAATTTTAAGGTCGAAAATTACAAGGCGGTCATCCTTTCCGGCAGTCCGTTTTCCGTAAGAGCAGATGACGCTCCGCATCCAGATTTATCAGAAGTAAAAGGCAAAAAACCTTTATTGGGCATATGTTATGGCGCACAATTTTTGGCACATAATTTTGGCGGAAAAGTGGCGGCTTCCAACACTCGGGAATATGGCAGGGCAAACCTTTCTTTTGTAAAAACCAACGAACCGTTTTTTGAAAATGTGCATCTGGGAAGTCAGGTTTGGATGAGCCACAGCGATACCATTGTTGATTTACCACAGAATTGTGAGTTAATTGCCAGCACGCACGATGTTGAAAATGCGGCTTTTAAAATTAATGACGAAAACACTTACGGCATCCAGTTTCACCCAGAAGTTTACCATTCAACCGATGGCTTAAAAATATTGGAAAACTTTCTGGTTAAAATAGGCGGCGTTGCACAAACGTGGACACCCGATTCTTTTGTGGAATTGACCGTTGAAAGTTTGCAAAAACAAATTGGCAACGACAAAGTTGTTTTAGGTCTTTCCGGCGGCGTGGATTCAACAGTGGCGGCAGTTTTATTAAGCAAAGCCATCGGCGCCAATTTATATTGCATTTTTGTAAATAACGGTTTGTTGCGAAAAAATGAATTTGAAAATGTTTTGAAGCAGTACAAAGGAATGGGGCTTAATGTAAAAGGCGTTGATGCTTCGGCACGTTTTTTGAAAGCGCTAGCGGGAGAATCAGATCCTGAAGGAAAACGCAAAATCATCGGTCGGGTTTTTATTGAAGTTTTTGATGATGAAGCACATACAATTGAAGAGGTGAAATGGCTTGCGCAAGGCACCATTTATCCTGATGTTATTGAATCAGTTTCCGTAAGCGGAGGACCATCGGCAACCATCAAATCGCATCACAACGTGGGCGGTTTGCCCGATTTTATGAAACTTAAAATTGTAGAACCTTTGCGAATGTTATTTAAAGATGAGGTACGCAGGGTTGGGGCAACTTTGGGAATTGATGCTGAATTGTTGGGAAGACACCCGTTTCCGGGGCCAGGTTTGGGGATTCGGATTTTAGGCGACATCACCGCAGAAAAAGTGCAAATGTTACAGGAAGTGGATGCCATTTTTATAAACGGATTGAAAGAATGGGGATTGTACGACAAAGTTTGGCAAGCAGGAGCAATGTTATTGCCCGTAAACTCAGTTGGCGTGATGGGCGATGAAAGAACGTATGAAAAAGCAGTGGTGTTGCGCGCGGTGGAATCTACCGACGGTATGACCGCCGATTGGGTGAATTTGCCTTACGAGTTTTTGCAAAAAACCTCAAATCAAATAATAAATGGCGTAAAAGGCGTTAATAGAGTGGTGTACGATATCAGTTCTAAGCCACCGGCAACTATTGAGTGGGAATAACCCTCAAAAAAATATAAATTTATTTATGAACCGAGCCAACACAAATTTTGATACATACAACAATGATCAAAGGCGAACAGCAGCTGTTACCAATAAAAAAATAATATGTGAACAGATGAACCGAGCCAACACAAATTTTGATACACAAGGAAATGATTAATGGCGAACAGCAGCTGTACCAATAA
>JACUUQ010000116.1 GCA_014859175.1 Lutibacter sp.
AATTTAAGGTTTTTTGTGCCTTCTTTTACCGCATTTAAAAAATCAGTTCCCGGATCTGTTTTTTTTGTTCTGTAACCAGTGTCCTTTTCCAGCCAAAGGTCGTGCCCTTCAAAATTGGTATATTCATAATGCCCAATTAAATAGTCGATATCATATTTTTTGGCTAAATATTTTACCAGCCTGATATTGGCGTTTATTTGTGCTTTTGTTAAAGGTGTTTGTGCTGTTCCCCCAACATTTTCAATACCTATGGCGCAATGGTTTAAACCTATTACATGCCTTGCCATTGTAGTTTCATCCATTAAACGATAAATGGTGCCGTCTTGATCCACCAAAAATTGTGATGACACATTTAACCCGCTTGAACTTTTAATTTCCGACCTAAAATCGGGCAATTTTGTGTTATAAAATGCCTCAAACGATTTTTGTAATGTTGGAATTGCAGTCCAATGCAACACAATTATTTTTGGTGTTATGGCAGGCGCTTCTTGCACAAGTTTGTAATGATTTGAAAGATATTCTAAAGTCAGTTGATTACGCTCTTCATCAAAAACAATTGGCTTGTCAATAATTTTTTTTGAAGCCGCACATGACAATAACAACAGAAAGCTTATGCAAACAAGAAAACATTTCATGGAGATATTCATTATGTTTTTTTCAAATTTAGCATAAAATAATTTGGATAAGGAATAGTATTCCAAAAATTTACGCCTGTTGTCTGAAAAATATCAGAAGTTAACTATTAGAAGTTAAAAGTTTGAAAATTAGATCAGTATTTCGACCTTTCGGAAAGCATACCAGACACGGAAGGGATTTGGGTTAGGACTTGGAGTTAAAATTTAAAATTCAATTGTAAATTATTCGTTTTTCACTTGCAGGCAACAGGGCGCAGGGAATAGGAATCTCATAATGCCTGGTCTGTTTGGCTGAAATTCCCACATAACAAACAATGCTATTACACCTGCGGAAGCTTCAACAGGAGCGGTCGAAGACTGAAAATCACATCCTCAAAGTCAGAGACTTTGCGTAGCGGAGCTAAAAATATAAAATCTAATTCTGAATTGTTAAATCCATTTACGTTAGGGATAAAGCGGCGTGTTTGAGCTCTTTTTTAGCAGCTTTTCGCAGCTAAAAAAAGCGAGTAGCGAAAGCCCGACCCGCAGGGAACGCCCAAAATATCAACATGTTTTTTGAATTGATTGTTGCTATTCATAAAATTTAGCAAAATATCACTATAATTACTAAATTTCTGCATATTCATTGGGAAATAAATTGTTAAAAAACTTATATTTACATCAAATCCTTTAATGATGTTTTTAAAGCGAATAATTTATTTTACACTTTTAACAGCTTTAATGGGTGTTGGCTGTAAATCGACAAAATCTCCTGTTTCATCCCCAATTATTATTACTGTGGAGCCAATTATTGAGATGCCCAAATCCTTGATTAGACCACCTTACCTGCAACAAGGCGATACTGTTGCCATTGTTTCCCCTGCAGGAAATTTAAACAATAAGGTCGCTGAAATTGAGCAAGCGACTAAATTATTGAACAGCTGGAATTTAAATGTTGCTGTGGGAGAAAATATCTTTAACCAAAATAACGAATTTGCAGGAACCGACGAAGAGCGTGCAGCCGATTTTCAAAAAGCATTGGACAATCCGAACATAAAAGCAATTTGGTGTGCACGAGGAGGATACGGATCTGTAAGAATCTTGGACAAATTAGATTACACAAAGTTTAAAGAACATCCTAAATGGATTATTGGCTACTCGGACATTACCGCCATTCACAACCAAATCCACAACCTTGGCTATGAGTCTATCCACGGTATTATGGGCATTAGTTTGGATGATTATTGTGAATTTCCAAAAGAAAACGCAGATCCGCTGAAAGATGCCATTTTCGGAAAACAATTGGCTTATGTCATTGAAGGCACCGTTGACAACAGGCCAGGAACTGCTACTGGGCAACTTGTTGGAGGCAATCTCACCCTTTTGCATACGATGCTGGGTTCAAAAACCAGCATTGACACAAATGGAAAAATTTTATTTATTGAAGAAGTTGGAGAGCAAGCCTATCATATAGACCGTATGTTACAAAGTTTAAAACGAGCCGGTTATTTTGAAAACTGCAAAGGGCTTGTTGTTGGCTCCATCAGCAAAATGAGGGGAGATATCCTTTACGATTGGGGGCAAACTATTGAACAGCTTTTTTTAGATGTTGTAAAAGAATATGATTTCCCTGTATTGTTTAATTTTCCCGCCGGTCACGAAGATGCCAACCTTACCTTAATTTTAGGAAGAACCGTTAAATTAACAGTCGGAAATAATGAATCTACCCTTGTTTTTAAAAATCTATAAACTCACCTTTTAATATTTTATGCGATGCAATTAATTCTAAAACCTTATGATTTAAAATTACGACACACTTTTACAATTTCCAGGGAATCCTATGACATACAGCCAACTTTAATAGTTGAACTAAAAGACGGCGAATTTACAGGTTATGGCGAAGCAACCTCGAATCCATATTATCATATTACGATTCCAAAAATGATGAAAGATTTAAAATTATTGGAACCTTTTATTACAGAAAATTCAAACTTAACGCCCGAAGCTTTTTGGGATAAAATGTATCCTCATTTAAAACAAGATATGTTTGCTTTATGCGCGATAGATATGGCATACAACGATTTATATGCCCGCAGAAAAGGAAAAAAACTGTATGAGCTTTGGCAATATGATATTGGCCACAATCCTTTAACGGATTATACCATTGGCATTGACACCATTGAAAAAATGGTAGAAAAAATGCAGGAATTGCCTTGGCCAATTTATAAAATTAAACTGGGCACTAAGGAGGACATCAACATCATTAAAGAACTTCGCAAACATACGGATGCTATTTTTAGGGTTGATGCAAACTGCGGTTGGACGGTGGAAGAAACCATCAACAACGCCCTTGAATTGAAAAAACTGGGTGTGGAATTTATTGAACAACCTTTGGAAGCCAACAATTGGGATGGACATAAAGAAGTCTTCCTTAAATCGGTTTTGCCTATTATTGCTGATGAAAGTTGCCAAGTTGAAGCCGATGTTTTAAAATGCCACAATCATTTTCACGGCGTAAACGTAAAATTGGTGAAATGCGGTGGACTCACCTCTGCCAAAAGAATGTTGCTTGAAGCGAGAAGCCTTGGCATGAAAACAATGGTGGGCTGCATGACAGAATCATCTGTGGGTATTTCGGCAATTGCCCATTTACTGCCTTTATTGGATTATGTGGACATGGATGGCGCGATTTTATTGGCAAAAGACATTGCCACCGGCGCAACCCTTAAAGACGGGATTGTAAAATACAGTGATTTAAACGGAACTGGGGTTTCCTTAATTTAACGGGAATGATTGTAGATGAATTCCCGGACAGGGAAATTATGGTAAATGGAGAAAAATATCTATATTTTGGCGGCACTTCTTATTTAGGAATGGCCACAAATACAGAATTTCAAGAAATTATTTCTGAAAGTTTAAAAAAATGGGGCAGTTTTTACGGAAGTTCGCGAAACGCAAATATAAAATTGGCGATTTATGAAAAGTTCGAAAATTATTTTTCTTGCTTTTTGGGGGCAGAAACTGCTTTAACAGTTTCCTCCGGAACTTTGGCCGGCAAAATGGTTATTGATTATTTAGCGAAATCTAAAAGTACTTTTTTTCATTATCCAAAAACGCATCCGGCCATTTTAGCCCCAAATAGCCTGCCTTTGTTTATCGACAACAAGTTGCATCCCAAACTTCAGGATGGTGTTTTGGAGGACATTGTGATTACTGTTGACGCTATCTTGCCTTTAGAAACAGCACCTGTTTCTTTCGATTTTTTAAATGAAATTTCATCCCAAAAGAAAATCACCTTGGTTTTAGACGAATCCCATAGTTTAGGCGTAATTGGCAAACTGGGAGCAGGAATATATGCAACAATACAATCTGAAAAGTTGCACAAAAAAATTATGATAGCATCTTTAGGAAAGGCTTTGGGGCTCTCGGGAGGCATTATTTCTTCTGATAAAGAATTTATTGAACAAATCCGCGCAGAACCTATTTTTGTATCGTCTTCCGGAGCTAATCCCGCTTATTTAGAAGCCTATATGAAAGGTCTTCATGTCTATGAAAAACAGCGACAGCTTCTAACTAAAAATTTAAACTATTTGGCTAAAATATTAGTTCCAAAGCAAGCATTTCAATTTAACAAAGCGTATCCTGTAATCTACTCAAACAGCGATGAGATTTACAAAGCTTTGCTGAAAGAAAAAATAGTTTTTGCCAGATTTAAATATCCTACTTATGAAAACTATATGAACAGAATTGTGATAACCGCAAATCATATTAGGGCAGATTTGGAAAAGCTGGCTAGTGTGTTAAATTCAGCAGGCATTTAATAAAAAACCCCAGCTTTCACTGGGGTTTTTCTTAAACTATATCTCAAATTATAATTCCCACCATACGGGCGTAACCGGTGTTTGTCGGTTTGCTTCAACATTGCTCCTGTTACGGTTCAATTCGGTTGAAGGATAACTTGCCCTTCTGAACCACTCGCCGGCATAATCTCCGCTGGCATCAACTTCCTGGCGAATTTTTAAGCCTTTAAAAACATTGTCAGAAAAATTATACCGTCTGTAATCCACAAAAGTTTCAGGATTTAAAAAATTATGAATGTATTTTTCCTTCATAATATGATTTAACATCAATCCGGTTTCACCTACATCAACAGAAGTATCTGCCAAATAATCTGCGCCGTCAGCACCATATTTTAATATACTTGCCGAAATGCCTTCCATATATGCGGTATAGGCAACACTGTTTGAGCCAACACTTGTTGTGGTGCCTCCATTTGCCAAAAATGCAGCTTCGGCTTTAATAAACTTAGCTTCTGCATAACTGATCAGCAATAAAGGAGAGTCAATACTGGTATAATAACCGCCTTCTGCAAAACCGGTATTTCCGCTTGTGACACCATCGGGAGATAAACCTCCACCGCCGCTAACATAACCCTTCCAAACAGAGCTACCATCATTTTTAGCAAAACGAGGCAATCTTGGATCAATAGTTAAAACACCACTTTCAAACGGATAATAATCACCATTCATAGAGCTGACCATTTGGCTTGCTAAATCATTGTGAAAATTCCCCGTATTTCTTGCCAATATCTCAACTGAGTACCAAGGATTGATATTTTTATCGCTATAAAACATTTGAAAATCGTCGCTATTTGAGGTAAACCCATTGGCTATGGTAATTAACACATCGTTTGGAGAAACAGCCCCCTTATTAACCAAATGCAACTGATATCTCGCTTTTAAGGTATAGGCAGCCCTTAACCACTTGTCGAGATTGCCTTTATAAATTAAATCTTCTTTGCCCAGAGAAATTCCCGAATTATCCTCACCTTGCAATGCCGTTATGGCATTGTCCAATAAAGTAAAAATTTCAGCATAAACAACTTGTTGGGAATCAAAGGCGGGGAAAAGATTTTCTTGTCCGAGATTGGCTTGCAGATAAGGGATATTATCCCAAGTGTCGGCGGCAATGCCAATATTTATTGCAGTTAAAATGTCGGCTACCGCGGCATAATGTGTTGCGCCTTCCGTCGCCGCTTTCTCTTTAATAACTTTTAAGTTTGGCAAAATGTTTAAATACACTTGCGACCAAAGACCGCTTGCGGTTGTTTCTCCTGCGGCAGTACCGCCCTGGCCAACAAAGTTTTGCACATAATTGCCAAAAGCCTGCTCAGCCGAATGCTGCCCTTCCAAGGTGCTGTGAATCACGGGCGCCAACAAATCGCTCATTCGTAATTGCTCTTGTTGCGCTGTTCCAGACGGCGTATTTACATCAAAATAAGATTCACTGCAAGCGGTAACACCAACTATAAGTGATCCTATTATTATTGCTTTTGTTATAAATTTTTTCATCATTTTCTGTTTTTAAAATCCTAATTTAACCCCAAATGAATAACTCTCGCTTAAAGGAGTGCTTAATCCCGTAAAACCATAAACATTTGTACCTGCGCTGTATTGGCTACCTTCAGGATCATAACCTTCAAATGGCGTCCATAATAAAATATTATAGGCACTTGCAGAAAGCGATAAATTGTCTATATGCAACTTCTCTAAAATAGCGCCCGTAAATTTATAATTGAGACCAATACTTCTAAGTTTAACCCAAGAAGCGTCTTGCACTAAAACTTCAGAAGCCCTATTATATACAGTGGAACTTCTATAATAATTTTGATCAATTAATGTTTCTTGCGTATTAGTTACAAACCCGCCGTTTCCGTCATCCATAACACCTTCTAAAACAGTATTTTGATCCCTAAATTCAGTAGATTTTAAAATACCGTTTCTAATAGAATTTCTAATTCCGGAATCATAAAGATCCCCTCCCTTTTTCCATTCCAACAAGAAATTGAGGCTCATGTTTTTATACGATATATTATTGCCCAATGATGCGACAAAATCAGGAAATGCATTACCCACTTTTACTCTTTCATCAAGGTTTACGCGAGGTTTCCCGTCACTTGCTATATAACGCTGCCCATTTTCATAACGCCATTTATAACCATATAAAGTTCCCATTTTATCGCCATCCCTAATTTCAGAAGTGACTCCTGCAAAACCAGAATCGGCAAAAATTAGATTTTCAATATCATCTGGCAATGCTAAAACCTTGCCTTCGTTTGTTGACCAATTAATTGTTGTTTCCCATTTGAAATTCTCATTTTTAATCATATCTGCGGAAACCAATAATTCATGTCCAAAAGTTTCAAAATCACCTGCATTCCTCACTATTCCCGACAATCCTGAAGAATATGCCGTTCCCACGGTAAAAATCTGGTCTTTAATCCTTGTTTTATAATAAGCGTAATCTAAACGAACCCTGTTTTTGAAGAAACGCAAATCCGCACCAATTTCATACGACCTGTTACGTTCAGGCACCATATTGTTGTCCCCCAATTCAGTGCTTGACCTAAATCCGCCTGAACCTCCAAAAGGAAAATCGCCATCAGCCACGAAATAATGTCCAACTTGCCCAAATAAAGGTCCTTTTCCAACTTCAGCCCAAGAAGTCCTGAGCTTTCCGAAAGTAAAAAACTCACTATTTTTATCAAACAATTCGTGAATATCATACGCCAAACTTACGGATGGATAAAAGAACGAACGATTTGCTTTTGGCAATGTTGAAACCCAGTCATTTCTGCCGGTAACCGTTAAATATAATTTATTTTGATAAGCCATCACCAGCTCACCAAAAACACCCACATTTCTTAATTGGGTAATACTTTTACCGGCAAAAGTGTTAATTGTGTTCGCCAAATCGTTAATCCCCGGTACGTTTAAGGTTTCCCCTCGTATCCATGAATAATCACGTTTTGAATCTGATATTTGATTCCCTAAAGTCAGCGTAGTGCTAAAATCATCGCTCCATTTTTTGTCTAAAGCAACCAACAAATTAGATTCCAATCCCAAGAAATTGATATTTTGGTCCACAATAAAACCGCCCACTTGTGTACCGGCATCTAAATCAGGCGGAACAAAACGATTTCTTTTATCAGAAAAATTATCCACTTGCGCGGCATAAGTAAAATTGATCCAATCTTTTGGCGCCCAATTTAAAGTAACATTGCCCACCCAACGATTTACATCATCGGTTAAATTGCTGGTTTCCAAAAAATAACGCGGATTATCAATAACCCCAAAAGAATAATTTCGTTGTGTGCCATCTGCATTCTGCCAATCATTAATAGGGAAAGTTCCCGAATAATAAGACAAAGAGCTGAATACCGATTTATCGCCGCCGTTACCTCTGGTGCCTCCTGAATTGGTATACGAAACAGATGAATTAATACTGAATTTATCGGTTACTTTATAACCTGCTTTAAACCTGATATTTGTTTTGTCATAATCCGTGTTCGGCAATACGCCTTCTTCTGAATCATTTCCCAAAGAGAAGAAATAATCCAACTTTTCATTTGCGCCGCTTAAACTTAAATTAACTTGTTTATTTATGCCTGTTTGAAATAAATCATAAGGACTGTAAAATTTATCATTTGATAAATCAATGGTATTTCCTCCCACAACGGCTGAGTCATCGGTATATTTTGGTCCCCAGGAATAGAAAACCGTTCCGCCCAATCTTGTAAACCCACTATCAGTTTCAGGAGTGTACAAACTTCTTGGCAATCCGCTAAAACCTTCACGGTAGGTTTTTTGCAATTCAGGGACGGTATTTATATTTCTAAAGGTTGTGGAAGCGGTTATGTCAATTTTCGCTTTTCCTTGTTTCCCCTTTTTCGTAGTGATTATAATTGCTCCGTTGGCAGCTCTCACCCCATATAATGCTGTTGCGGCAGCACCTTTTAACACATTAAAACTTTCTATGTCTTCCGGATTGATGTCTGAGGCCCTATTAGAAAATGAAAATTGCTCCGAGCTGCTTGGTGAGTTTGTTCCCGCACTGGGCAAGACGCTTCCGGAAAAAGTATCATTATTTAAAGCCAAACCATCAACAATTATAAGCGGTTGGTTGTCTCTATCAGGATTTATGGAAGAAACGCCCCTAATTAAAATATCAACTCCTCCTCCCGATGATCCGGAAGTTTGGCTAATTTGCACACCTGCCACACGTCCCTGCAATGCAGAAATGGCGCTTGATTGACCTTTAATATCCAAGTCGCCGGCATTAATTTGAGTTACAGAATAACCCAATTCTCTCGTTTCCCTTTTTACCCCAAAAGCCGTAACAACAACTTCTTCCAATTGTTTGGCATCTTCGTCAAGGGATACGTTAATTGAGGTTCCTGTTATAGACATCTCCTTAGTTTTGTATCCTATAAAGGAAAAAACTAAAATATCGCCTTGTGCTGCAGTAATCTGATATTTTCCGTCAAAATCGGTGGCTGTTCCAATTTTAGTTCCTTTTACTTGAATATTTACGCCAGGCAATACATTCCCTGAAACATCACTCACTTTACCGTTTACAGTAATGTTTTGTGCAAGCAGTAAGGAAAATGCCGTTGTAAAGAAAACAAGAAAAGAAAAGGTAATTTTTTTTCTCATAATTAGTTGATTTTATAATAATTTTAACAAATATAATTTTTTTTTTAAAAAAACGCATACTTACGCATAAAAATTCGTAAAAAATAAATATAACTGCAAAATAAGGCTTAATTCTAATAAATACAGCAATTATTAGCTAAATGTTTTGGGCGTTCCCCGCCGAAAAGGCGGGTCGGGCTTTACGCTAAATCTTTTTTAATGCGCCGAAAAAGGCGCATTAAAAAAGGATATCGCTTC
>JACUUQ010000351.1 GCA_014859175.1 Lutibacter sp.
AGCGTAAAGCCCGACCCCGCTTTTTCGGCGGGGAACGCCCAAAACATTTAGCTAAAAATTGCTGCACTTATTAAAATTAAGCCATAAATAATTAGCCCTAACGGGAAAATAATTGTTAGGGCTAAAAAACTTTTGGTTAAAAAATAGCGCCAAACATTTATTTGTTTAAGCATATTCTCTTTGATATTGCACCTTAAGTTCATTTTTTACTTCATAAACGCCAGGTGCCAAATAAGCAGCTCTTTGGGCTTCATCTTTTTCGGCGATTGAGTTAACAGTTCCGCGCAAAGTCACTGTATGTCCGTCAATTATAACAGATACGTTTTTGGCATTCACTTCTGCAGAGCGTTCAAAAGCTTTGGTAATTCTTTCTTTAATTTGAGAGGGTTCCACCGCTTGTTTTATTAAAATGCTGTTGACAACACCTTTTACGCCCAATAAATTTTCAACGGCTTTTTTTGCGGCATCTTTTTGGTAAAACCATTTAAGTTCCCCTGATAGATAAACCCAGCCATCTTCCACTTTCACGGCAATTTTGTCTTCTGGAACAGAAGTGTCCCAAGTTAATGCGTTAATTGCGGCTTTTGCAATTTCTTTGTCGGTTTTTTTGTATTCTGTTCCGTATTTAACTTCTATGTCAAGCGCAACAGCTTTCACGCCTTTTACAGCTTTTGCTGCTTTTTCTGCAGCAATTTTTTTGGTGTAATTGTCCACAACGCCGCTAAGAGTTACCACGCCGTCTTCAACAATAACGCCAATTTTTGTTTCATCGATGTTTGGTTGCCAAGCCAATTCATCTAACACATCATTTTTTAATTCCGCATCGGTTTTCATAATATAATAGTTTTAATTGAACAATAAATTTGACAACAAAAATAGGTGAATGGCTATTCAATAAAAATGAGGGAAATCAACCGCCTGTTATTTAACAAATTTTTAATGATTTACTTTTTGTCTGGAAGAAAAAAACACAAATAATTGTTGAATTTTTGTCATTACAAACCAGCTTTAATGATTTATATCAATGCAGCGTGAAGCAAAAATTGATAACTTTAAGTTTAAAATAAAATCTTTTACAGAAAACGGAAACAGCTAAAAACATGAAATTCACCAAACGTCACCATAAAAATTATTTAACGGAAGAAAGTTCATTTCTTCAAGGTCCCCGCAACCGGCTTAAAGAATTGTGGTTTACCATTAAAGTGCAATATCATTTTATAAAAGCCTTCAGAAAATTGCATTTTATTGGGCCTTGCGTCACTGTTTTTGGTTCTGCTAGGTTTGACGCAACTAATTTATATTATAAAAAGGCGGAAGAAGTGGGCGCAGCGTTGGCAAAATTGGGATTTACGGTGATGACCGGAGGCGGCGGCGGAATTATGGAAGCTGCCAATAAAGGCGCTTTTGAAGTCGGCGGCTATTCTGTAGGCTGCAATATTGTGTTGCCAAAAGAACAAAAACCAAATGTTTATTTGCATAAATGGATCAATATTCCGTATTTTTTTGTGCGCAAATTTTTATTGATGAAATATTCTTTTGGATTTGTTGTAATGCCCGGCGGAATTGGAACTTTGGACGAATTGTTTGAAGCGCTTACCTTAATTCACACAAAGATGATTAAGAATTTTCCTATTGTAATTTTTGGAAAGGAATACCATAAAGAATTGTACCATCACATTAAAATTATGGCGAAAAATGAAAGTATCGACAAAGAAGATATGAAATTGCTTTTTATGACAGACTCTGTTGATGAATTGATTGAACATTTAAAAGTTCATGCGATTAAAAGATTTGGGCTGAAAGAGAAATCTTATAAAAGCAAATGGTTGTTTGGTGAATTAAAATTCCCTAAAAATATTCCGTAAAAAGGCAAAGTTAATTTTAAGTGTTTGTGATGTGTGTCAACAAAAAAGGAGCCATTGGCTCCTTTTTTAATTTGATTAAGTTATGGTGATTAAATGAAATTTCCTTGTTCATCACATTTCACCCTAATTCTGTCATTGTCTTTCTTTAAGACAATTTTGTATCTTTTGGTAATTTTACCGGCTAGGCCTTGGTCATAATAATTCACCAAATAAACATCTTTTGCGAAAGTCCAGCCCGGATAGGTTCTTGCAACCGATTCAATAACAGGCCTAGGCAAAGTAACATCTTTAAATCTTTCTGCAGTCCTTAAAATATTTCCTTGGCCGTCATAAGAGGCTAAAATATATCCATCAGGAATATAAAAGCTCACTTCGTAAGTATCATATTCATCGGTATAAAAATCAGCATCTTTAAGCTTGAAACTTGCCACTTTTTGTTCCAATAAAGCAACTGGTATGGACGCGTTTTCAAGGCCCACTTTGTTAAGGTATTTGTAATTAGTGGCAGAAATTACAACCTCAGATAATTCTTCTGTTTTTATCTGACCGTAAGTTTGGATGGTTAATCCAAGAATAATTAAACCAAAGATTATTTTTTTCATGTTCCATAAAGTTTAAATAAAGTTTAAATTAATTTTATAATTGCCCAAATAAACACTTGACGGCAATTTTATGCATCAAAATTATTGCGGTTGGCAGGCAAGTGCAATGAGAAAAATCAACTTAAATACTATTTGGAATGATAAGCATCCATATTTTTTATTTTGGCAATGATTGTTATCAAATGCTTCAATAAAAGATGGGTGAAATCAGAAAAAAAAATAGGTTGGATTTTAGATGAATTTAAAACTTTCTTAATTTAATGTAGGCGGAAGGCGATTTACCCTTAACCAGTTTAAATTGCCTGTTAAAGTTGGACATATTGTTGAAACCGCTTAAAAAAGCGACATCGGTAATATTTTTGTTTTCTTCTTCAAGTAAAAGTTTGCAGGCGTGGCCAATTCTAATTTCATTTAAGAATTGAAAATAGGTTTTATTGGTAATTTTTTTAAAATAACGGCAAAAAGCAGCTTTATTCATATTGATGGATTCGGCTATTTCATCCAATGAAATGGAAGAATTGTTAAAATTAGTGATGCTGTAGTCATACACTTTTTCCAGCCTTCCTTTTTTGAGGTTTATTGATTCAACAAATCCTGGATTGGCAATAAACTCAAAATTTTTGTCTTGTTCCAAAAGATTTAAAAGCTCGAAGAAATGGGTCATTCTGTCGTAATTATTCCCGTCGTTTATTGCTTTCATCATCCTTAAAACCTCTTTATTTTTTTTGACGTTTTTAAAAATCATGCCTCTTTTCCAATTATTTAACAACTGGTTTAAAGGCTTAAACTCTGGCAAACACCCGATAACGGCATTGATGGTTTCTATGGAAAAATGAAGCACATAAGCGTCTATTCCTTTGTCAAGTTCCTTCACCGAATTTAATTTAGGCACAAACATATGCGGTAAATTTGCGCAAAATAACATAAGCGTTCCTCCTTGATAAGGAAATATTTTATCGCCTACGTAGGCCGTTCCTGAATTTTTTACCATATAAAGAATCTCATATTCCTTATGATGGTGCCATAAACTGTACGCTTGCGGGTAAATTTTCGGATGTATAATAAACGATTGTTGGTGTGAAGTGCTGGTTTTATTTAATAAAATAGATTTCATCTGTACTTTATTATTTGATTTTATCGGTCAGATGCTATGCCCAAGAAACATATCGGTTGGTTTGATAAATCCTTTGATGGGCATTTCATAATAATAACATTTTATTAAATTAGATATTGGGCAAATTTAATATCACAATATGCAAATAATCTTCTTTTTGGTCTCTATATTTCCAAATATCTTTGAGAAATCTATTACGAATACGATTTCGTAAAAAGATTATCACATTTAAATGCTTTCAATGTTGCAAACATAGCAAAAAAAAGTTGATTTATGTAGGTATAATATAAAGTTCAAGACTATTGTAGCCTTCCTTTTATTAAGACATTAAGACAACGCTAACATAGACTTTTCAATTTCGATGATTTACAGGATGTTTTTTTAAGGCCTAACTAGTTCAATTTAAGCAGCTAATGTAAAAATCAGCATTGAGGAAAATAATTTTAGAATTGTTTACCTTATAAGTTCACCTCTTATTTTCACCTTAATAATAGGTTAAATAAGAACCAAATTAATATTAACCAAATAAATATTTTAGCATGAGTTTATCATTCCAAGCCTTTTTGGCTTTCTTTCCAATCCTTTTGGCGGGCATATTGCTTGTCGGATTAAGGTGGCCTGCAAAAAGGGCAATGCCAATAGTATTTGTGGCATCATTTATTATCGCATTGTTTGCTTGGGGAATGCCCATCAACAGAATTTTTGCTTCAACCCTTGAAGGTTTGGGGGTTACGGTCTCTATTTTATGGATTATTTTTGGTGCCATTTTATTGTTAAACACGCTAAAACACTCCGGCGCTTTAACAGTTATTAGGGCTGGTTTTACCAATATCAGTGCCGACAGGCGTGTTCAGGTAATTATCATTGCCTGGTTATTCGGAAGTTTTATTGAAGGTGCTTCCGGTTTTGGAACCCCGGCAGCTATTGCAGCGCCATTGTTGTTAGGTTTGGGTTTCCCGGCTTTGGGAGCTGTAATTGTGGGCATGATGATTCAATCAACGCCGGTTTCATTTGGCGCGGTGGGCACACCAATTGTGATTGGCGTTACCACAGGATTAAAAACAGATGCTCTTTCGATGCAATTAGAAGCTGCAGGAACCAATTGGGACCAATTTTTACAATTAATCACTTCTGAAGTTGCCATTATTCACGGTATTGTGGGAACGTTAATTCCTTTATTTATGTGTATGGTTTTAACAAAATATTTTGGTAAAAACAAATCGTGGACAGAAGGTTTGTCTATTGCGCCTTTTGCTATTTTTGCCGGATTGGCTTTTACAATTCCTTACGCTTTAACCGGCGTATTTTTAGGTCCGGAATTTCCGTCACTTATTGGTGCGCTTGTAGGTTTGGTTATTGTGGTAACTGCCGCAAAAGCCAAATTTTTAATTCCAAAAGATACTTGGGATTTTGCCCCTGCAAAAGATTGGCCTGCAACCTGGATGGGCGATTTAGAAATAAAACTGGAAAATTTAACTGATAAAACTTCAAAAATATCTTTGGCAAAAGCCTGGTTGCCATACCTTTTGGTTGCCATTTTTTTGGTATTAAGCAGAATTCCGCAGCTTGGAATAAGTTCCGCTTTAAAATATGTCACCCTAACAATATCAGATATTTTGGGTGAAAAAGGAATCAGCGCTTCATTTTCACCATTGTTTCTGCCTGGCGGAATTATGGTTATGGTGGTTTTGATCACTTATTTTTTGCACAATATGAAAGCAAAAGAATTGTCAAACGCCATCAGTGAGTCCTCAAAAACGTTGTTGGGAGCAGGTTTTGTATTGATATTTACCATCCCAATGGTGAGAATTTTAATCAATTCTGGCATAAATGACTTCGGATACGATAGTATGCCAATCGCTATGGCGCAATGGGTAGCAGATACTATGGGTAATATTTATCCTGCTTTTGCGGCTTCGATAGGTGCGCTGGGTGCATTTATCGCCGGTTCTAACACTGTTTCCAATATGATGCTCTCGCAATTTCAGTTTGCTACCGCTGTAAATCTAGGTTTAACAGGTTCTGTTTTTGTGGCTTTGCAAGCTGTGGGTGCCGCCGCAGGAAATATGATTGCCATTCACAATGTTGTAGCTGCTTCTGCTACCGTTGGAATGCTTGGAAGAGAAGGAATTGTGCTAAGAAGAACCATTTTGCCAACACTTTATTATGTGATTTTTGCCGGAATTATAGGTTTAATTATGTTGTATGGGTTGGACATTACCGATAAACTGACAGTTTATCTGAATTCACTATAATAAAACAATTATGTTAGAAGAAAGCTATAAATTATTTCATAAAAATATTTCAGAAAAAATAGATTCCGATCGAATTTTTACTGATAAAGCCAGCACTTTGGCTTATGGAACGGATGCCAGCTTTTACAGATTGATCCCGAAAATTGTAATTCAATCTAAATCCATTGAAGAAATAACTTTTTTGCTTGAAGAAGCCAATAAATTAAATTTGCCTGTCACTTTTAGGGCGGCAGGCACCAGTTTATCGGGGCAGGCTGTTTCCGACTCAATTCTTATATTAACGTCTAAATATTGGACCGATTATGAAGTGCTTGAAAACGGGAATCGCATAAAACTGCAACCCGGCGTTATCGGCGCAAGAGCAAATACGCTTTTGAAGCCGTACGGACGAAAAATTGGGCCCGATCCAGCTTCCATAAATTCGGCGATGATTGGCGGCATTGCAGCCAACAATGCCAGTGGTATGTGCTGCGGCACTGCAGAAAATTCCTATAAAACGGTGGCAAGTTTAAAGATCCTATTTTATGATGGATTTTTGCTGGACACCAACGATTTAGAAAGTATTGAAAAGTTTAAAATTCATCATTCGGTTATTTATAATGAAGTTTTACAAATAATAAAAGAAACCCAAAACAATACGGAATTGGTTGAACGTATTCATCATAAATTCAAAATGAAGAATACTACCGGCTACAGCTTAAACGCTCTGGTTGATTATTCAGATCCAATTGAGGTGATTACGCATTTAATGATTGGCTCCGAAGGAACTTTGGGAATGATTGCCGAAATTACCTACAATACGGTAATCAACCATCCATTTAAGGCGAGCGCTTTAATGATTTTTGAAAATATTGAAATGGCCTGTAATGTGGTTTCCATATTAAAATCGGAACCCGTTGCGGCTGTTGAATTGATGGATAGGGCTAGCTTACGATCGGTTGAGAAAATGGATGGTGTGCCCAATTATTTAGCATCATTAAGTGAAGGCGCATCGGCCGTTTTGGTTGAAACTGTTGCACCCAATAAGGAACAATTATTGACTCAAATAGATGAAATTGAAAAATCTATCAATCACATAAAACCTGAATTGCCTTTCAAATTTACCGATGATGCTTCTTTGTACAATCAATATTGGAAAATAAGAAAAGGATTGTTCCCAACAATCGGTGCCATCAGAAAAATTGGAACAACGGTTATTATTGAAGACATCACCTTTCCGGTGCCAAGATTGGCGGCAGGAACCTTAGATTTGCAATCTTTATTTAAAAAATACCATTACAATGAGGCTGTAATTTTTGGCCATGCTTTGGATGGAAATCTGCATTTTGTTTTTACGCAGGATTTTGGAACAGCTTCAGAAATAAAACGATACGAAGATTTTATGGACGAACTGGCTGTTTTGGTGGTCGATAAATACGACGGCGCGCTAAAATCTGAGCACGGAACAGGAAGAAATATGGCACCTTTTGTTGAAAAGGAATGGGGTTCGGAAGCTTATATTTTGATGAAAAGAATCAAACAAATTTTTGATCCTAAAGGAATTATCAATCCGGGCGTCATTATCAATGATGATAAAAAAGTTCATTTAAAAAACCTGAAACCACTGCCAAAAGCCGATGAACAGATTGATAAATGTATCGAATGCGGTTTTTGTGAATCAAGTTGTGTTTCACACGATTTGGGTTTTTCGCCGAGACAGCGCATTGTTTTGCATCGGGAAATGAGCAGGTTAGATGCCGAAGGATTTTCAAAAGAAGCCCGTGAATTAGAGAAATCTTTTGAATACGGTTTCGATTCCATGTGCGCCACAGACGGTTTATGCATGCTGGCATGCCCGGTAAGCATTGATACCGGCGATTATGTAAAACGCATAAGGGCAAAAAAACATTCGGGCAATAAAATTGCCAAAATGATCGTCAATAATTTTAGCTTAACCACAAAAGGCGTTCGTGTAGGCTTAAATGTAAGTCACGCCATTGCAAATGTCATCGGTCATAACGCCTACAATAAAGTGGTTGGCACGGCGACTTCTATGTTGGGGCAAAAAATGGAATGGACCAAATATACGCCCAAAGCTGCCCATGTTAAAATTGAAAAGCAATCCAGTTTAAAGCCAAATGCGCTAAAAGTGGTTTATTTTACAAGCTGTATCAATAAAATGATGGGCGCTTCAAACAGTTATGGCGATGAAGACACGGTTTACAACAAAACCGTTAAAATTTTAAACAAGGCCAATTGCGAGATTATATATCCCGAAAAAACTGAAAATTTATGTTGCGGCCTCGCTTTTAAATCTCAAGGATTTGCGGAGTCTGCCCATATAGCCTCTGATAAATTATTCGAAAGTCTGATCAAAGCCAGCAATAATGGAGAATATCCTGTTTTGTGCGATATGAGTCCGTGCTCTTTGCAAATGAGAGAATCTATGCAAGGTTCCCCTTTAAAACTTTACGACATCACCAATTTTACCACCGCATTTTTATTGGATCGCTTAGAATTTAAACCGGTAAACAAAGAAGTTGCCGTGTTTTCTGTGTGCAGTTTGAAAAAAATGGGCATTGATGAAGATTTATATGCCATCGCAAAATTGTGTTCCACAGTAGTTTATACGCCAAAAACCAATTGCTGCGGTTTTGCCGGAAACAAAGGTTTTAATTTTCCTGAGCTCAATGAACACGGCTTAAGAACCTTAGATGAACAAATTCCTGAAAGCGTTACTGACGGTTATGCGACAAGCAGAACTTGTGAGGTAGGGTTAAGTAAAAACAGTAAAACCGATTTTAAATCCATTGTCAATCTTATTGATATGGCAACAACACCAAAAATTAATTAATAAACTTTAAATGATGAAAAATTACCTTATTTTATTTTCTTTTTTAGCGCTTTTTTTAGTGCCAAACACTTCTGATGCGCAAGAAGATGAGAAATTATCTGTTAAAATTAGCGGCCATATTTGGGCCGAAAGCATTTTTGACACAAGACAAACCGTTACCGCAAGAGAAGGTGATGTCCTAATATTCCCGGCTAAGGAGGTCTTGGATGAAAATGGTGAGGATATCAATGCGAAAGCCAATTTTAATATGTTAAACATTCACTCCAGAGCAAGAATTGTTATTACCGCCCCAAGTTTTTTAAATGCAAAAGTTTCCGGTTTGTTGGAAGGTGATTTTGCCGGATCTGCAAATGATAAAATTGGTTTGTTACGCTTGCGTCATGCAATCGTAAAATTAAATTGGGAAAAAACAGAATTATTAGCTGGGCAATATTGGCATCCTATGTTTACGTTGGATGTATTTCCCCAAACAGTGTCTTGGAACGCTGGTTTGCCTTATTTTCCTTTGGAAAGAAGTCCGCAGTTACGCTTTAGTTATGGCGCAACAGGCAATTCAAAATTTTCCATTGCGGCATCAACGCAACTGGATTTTAAATCCAACGGTCCAATTGGCCCGTCAACAGATTATATAAGAAACGCCGCTTTTCCCGAG
>JACUUQ010000330.1 GCA_014859175.1 Lutibacter sp.
AGCCGCTTCTTGGCTAAATGAGGTTAAACTAATGAGTAAAAACGCTACTAAAAATGTTATTTTTTTCATCTGTTTATTTTTTATTGGTACAGCTGCTGCCTGCCGGACAGGCAGGTTCGCCATTAGCCATTTCTTTGTTTATCAAAATTTGTTATGGCTCGTTACATCATTATTATACTGTACTTATGACAATTATAGGATTAATTATTTGCTTCGTAATCCAACAACTTGTTCAGTGCCATTTCATCCGGAACTAAAACTTGCCTTGCTTTGCTTCCTTCAAACGGACCAACAATTCCGGCGGCTTCCAGCTGATCGATTAATCTTCCGGCTCTGTTATACCCTAACTTTAGTTTTCTTTGCAATAACGATGCCGAACCTTGTTGTGCATGAACAATAACCAATGCGGCATCCCTGAATAAATTGTCCCGTTCGCTGATGTCAATATCAAGGTTTGTGCCAACTTCATCCCCACTGTATTCGGGTAACATGTAGGCATTCGCATAAGCGCGTTGTGAACCAATAAACTCAGTTATTTTATCAACTTCAGGTGTATCCACAAAGGCGCATTGCAATCGTATCAAATTATTTCCGTCAGCAAAAAGCATATCGCCTTTGCCAATTAACTGGTCGGCACCCGAACTGTCTAAAATGGTTCTTGAATCTATTTTTGAAGTTACCCTAAAAGCCGCTCTGGCAGGGAAATTTGCTTTTATGATACCGGTAATTACGTTAACGGATGGGCGTTGCGTAGCCACAATTAAATGAATTCCAATGGCTCGGGCCAATTGTGCCAAACGCGCGATAGGTGTTTCAATTTCTTTGCCGGCGGTCATAATTAAATCGGCAAATTCATCGATAATTAATACAATGTAAGGCAAAAATTTATGTCCGTCGTTCGGATTTAATTTTCGCAATTTAAATTTGGCGTTGTATTCTTTGATGTTGCGCACCATTGCAAGTTTCAACAAATCGTAGCGCATATCCATTTCAATGCACAAAGAATTCAGTGTATTGATAACTTTGGTGGTATCGGTTATGATGGCGTCATCGGTATCGGGCAATTTTGCCAAATAGTGTCGCTCAATTTTATTGAATAAGGTAAGTTCCACTTTTTTAGGATCAACCAGCACAAATTTAACTTCTGCCGGATGTTTTTTGTACAACAACGAAGTTAAAACGGCATTTAAACCAACCGATTTTCCCTGACCTGTAGCACCTGCCATTAATAAATGTGGCATTTTCGCAAGGTCAACCACAAATGTTTCGTTGGAAATGGTTTTGCCAAGCGCAATGGGTAATTCCATTTCTGAATTCTGGAATTTTGTTGAAGAAATTACCGATTTCATAGAAACCATTGTCGCTTTTTTGTTGGGAACTTCGATTCCGATGGTGCCTTTTCCCGGGATTGGCGCAATAATACGGATTCCTAAAGCGGAAAGCGACAACGCAATGTCATCTTCTAAATTTTTAATTTTTGAAATTCTAATACCGGCTTCCGGCACAATTTCATATAGGGTAACCGTTGGGCCAACGGTTGCTTTTATGCGGTCGATGCCAATTTTATAATTGTTAAGCGTTTCAACAATT
>JACUUQ010000331.1 GCA_014859175.1 Lutibacter sp.
GATTTTTGATTTACGATTTATAAATTGTTGATTGTCGATACCAAATAACGCTGACCTTATTTGACAATATTTTAAGTTTGACCTGCTGTAATTCAAAAAAAAAACACAAATATACTTTCGTTTTTTTCTGTTAAACTGTGCGTTATTTAGCTTTGCGCATTTTAGGCACTCTAAACTTTAGGCACTTATTTTTGCGAAACATTTAATAATTACATAATAATTTGGTTACACAAAACAGGATTTATTGATTGAAATTTGTGAGGTATTTAAACCAGTTTTAAATGCAACTTTCATAATATCCATTTAGTTTTTGTCAACTAATTTGTGAAATGTTTAAGGCTGCCAATTCGGGCAGCCTTTTTTCTGGATTTATTTTAAAGGCAAACCTCTGTAAATTAAAGCAATCTTATGCTAAAAATATTTTGGGCCTGCCTTTTTGGTTGGCGTTCCCTTTCAGGTCAGGCCATCACTACTCGCTTTTTTTGTTGCGAAAAGCAAAAAAAAAGAGCTCAAACATGCCGTTCTGTCCTTAACGCAAATTCAATAAATAATTGACATAAATTTTTAACTTTTAATATTTAATAGTCAACTTTAACCACAAACTTTATTAAAACGGTAACATCTTCTTAACGTTAACTTAACAAACGCATAAGTTATTTGCAGCGACAAAAACTAATACCGGATGAACAAAATAAAGCAGCAATTGCTTTTTACATTCTTCCTTTTATAATTTTAGATAAAAAATTCTTTACCAAATAATTTTGGTTATGAATTGCAAAATGATATTCGTCAATATGGATTGTTTGATGTTATCGTAAATTTATGGGTTAAATAAAATTTTCGCCAATTGGTAAATGTAAAATAGAGCAATATTCAAATGAAAAAACTATTGTTATTTTTAAGTGTATTTATCTTAACAATTTCTTCATTTTCCCAAACTATTGAAGAAGAATTTAAGCCAAGCGGCGAAGTTCAATTCAAGGTTTTTTGGAATTACCATTATGATTTTTCCCAAAATGCGACCAAAAAGAGCGCTTTTGAGTTAAACCGCTCTTATTTCGGCTATAAGTATGATTTCAGCAAAAATATTTCGGCCAAAATTATTTTTGATGCCGGCAGCAATACAGGCGGAAGTCAATATACGGCATTTTTAAAAAATGCGCAATTGGACTGGAAAGTGGATGAAGGCGTAAAATTAAGCTTGGGATTAATTGGGCTGAAACAATTTAATGACCAGGAAAATTTTTGGGGTTACCGCTATATTTTTGAATCGTTTCAAAACAGAAATGATTTTGGAACCAGTGCCGATTTGGGTGTAAATGCAGAATTTACGATAACAAAAACTTTAAAAGCGAATTTATTGATTGTGAATGGTGAAGGCTATAAAAAATTACAGGATGAAGACGGAAACCAAAAATTTGGCGGAAGCTTGGTTTTTGAGCCGATTAAAGGATTGACCACAAAAATTTATATGGACAGCCAAGCTGTTACCGATTCAAAAGCAATTACTTCATTGGCCTTTTTTGCGGGTTACAAAGCCACTGATTGGCGGTTGGGCGCGGAATACCACAAATTAAAC
>JACUUQ010000332.1 GCA_014859175.1 Lutibacter sp.
GGAACATTGCGATTTAATGACTTATTTATTGATTGAAAATAAAGATTTAAAATCATTTAAAAGAAGTCGTTGCGCAGCCGGACATAAAGCGATGTGGCACGAAGAATGGAATGGTTTGCCGGCTGAAGAATTTTTGGGCCAGCTTCATCCATATCTTGCAACACTTCGCGGAAATTTATATGAAGAAACTTACACCTCTGATGTTGTCGCCGGTAATTTAAGTCAGGAATGGGCAACAAAACTAGGCCTGACAACCAATACGGTGATTGCGGTGGGCACTTTTGATGCGCATTCGGGTGCTGTAGGCGCTAAAATAGACGAGCATACTTTGGTAAGGGTAATGGGAACTTCAACCTGCGATATTATTGTCTCTTCAAAAGAAGTTATAGGCACAAATACTGTTCGCGGAATTTGCGGACAGGTTGATGGTTCTGTAATTCCGGGATATATTGGATTGGAAGCGGGGCAATCTGCTTTTGGTGATGTATTGGCTTGGTTTAAAGAAATAGTATCCTGGCCAATAGACAATTTGATACTCAATTCTTCTTTGCTTAATGAAGTGCAAAAAAATCAGTTGAAAGAAGAAATAGAGGACAACTTCATTAAAAAATTAAGCGAACAGGCCGAAAAAATCCCATTATCAGAAAGTATTCCTACAGCGCTGGATTGGATTAACGGAAGACGAACGCCGGATGCCAACCAAGAACTTAAAAGCGCGATTTCAAATTTATCATTGGGCACAAAAGCGCCACATATTTTTAAAGCTTTGGTAAATGCTATTTGCTTCGGATCAAAAAAAATAGTGGACAGATTTGAAGAGGAAGGCGTAAAAATAAATAGCGTAATTGGTATTGGCGGTGTGGCAAGAAAATCGCCTTTTATTATGCAAACCCTTGCCAATGTATTGAATAAACCGATCAAAGTTGCCGCATCAGATCAGGCGCCTGCATTGGGCGCAGCAGTTTATGCGGCCGTTTCAGCCGGAATTTATGCAGATGTAATTGAAGCCAGCAAAAAAATGGGAAGCGATTTTGAAGCGACCTATAACCCTGAAATTGATAAAGTGGCCGTTTATGAAAAACTGATGAAATCTTATGATGAATTATGCTTTTTTGCAGAAAATATAACCCAAAAATCCAAAGTCAATGAGCTCCATCTATAAAAATTTGAAACAGGAATGTTACGAAGCCAATATGCAGTTGAATGCGCTGGGACTGGTTGTCTATACTTTTGGAAATGTGAGCGCCGTTGATAGGGAGAAAGGTGTTTTCGCCATTAAACCAAGCGGTGTTCCTTACGAACTTTTAAAACCTGAAGACATTGTTATTTTAGATTTTGACAATAACATTATTGAAGGAACGATGCGCCCGTCATCCGACACAAAAACACATGCGTATTTGTATAAAAATTGGGATGATATTGGTGGCATTGCCCACACGCACGCCTTGTATTCCGTTTCATGGGCGCAAGCGCAATTGGATATCCCAATATTTGGGACAACGCACGCCGATCATTTAACTGCCGATATTCCTTGCGCACCGCCAATGAGCGATGAATTGATCAAAGGAAATTATGAACA
>JACUUQ010000117.1 GCA_014859175.1 Lutibacter sp.
ATTGGTACAGATGCTGTTCGCCATTAATCATTTCCTTGTGTATCAAAATTTGTTAGGGCTCGTTTCATCTTTCAAACTTTGTTTACTTTTGCAGTATGACAATTACCGATACACACACGCATTTGTACAGCGAACAATTTGATGCCGACAGAAATGAAACGGTACAACGCGCCATCGATGCCGGCGTTTCGCGCCTTTTTGTTCCCGCCATTGATTCAACCTATTTAAATGCCATGTTGGATTTAGAGAAATCTTTTCCCGAAAACATCTTTTTAATGATGGGTTTGCATCCAACGCACGTGAAAGAAAATTTTGAGGAAGAATTGGCTTTTGTAAAACATTGGCTAAACAAACGAAATTTTTATGCCGTCGGCGAAATTGGCATCGATTTATTTTGGGACAAAACCTTGCTAAAACAGCAACAAATTGCTTTTAAAACCCAAATTGCCTGGGCCAAAGAGAAAAAATTACCTATTGTAATTCATTGCCGAGATGCTTTTGATGAAATTTTTGAAGTTTTGGAAGAAGTCAAAGACGACCGGCTTTTTGGAATTTTTCATTGTTTTAGCGGTAATTTAGAACAAGCAAAAAAAGCAATTTCCTACAACATGAAACTGGGAATTGGCGGCGTGGTTACCTTTAAAAACGGAAAAATAGACCAATTTTTGCATGAAATTCCATTGGAACACATTGTACTGGAAACGGATGCGCCTTATTTGGCTCCGGCACCTTTCCGCGGAAAAAGAAACGAAAGCAGCTATATTACAAAAGTATTGGATAAATTGGCTGAAATTTATAACCTGACTTCAGAAGAAATTGCTGAAATAACCACACAAAACTCAAAAAACGTTTTTGGAATCTAATCGACGTTTTTTATTTAGAAAATAACCCGCTGTTAAAATAATTGCGCCAATAACAACCATTAACCAACATAAACTAAACGTATTGGCGCTTATGGTTTCGGTTTCGCCTATATAAACAAAACCTGCCCAATAATATGGCGATTTTTTGCTTGAAGCGATATTCTTATCGTTCAAATAAGTCAATTTTGAACTGTGTAAAGAAGCTGTTTTATTTTGGCTTTTGCTGTAGTTTTTATAAAATTCCGACATTATTTTTTCAGTGGATTTATCGTTTACCTGCCATAAAGAAACAATTAAGTTTTTTACGCCGGCATACGAAAATCCGCGAGCCAAACTCATTGCGCCTTCCCCTTTTCTTAAGTTTCCCAAGCCTGTTTCGCAAGCGCTTAACACCAATAAATCGGTTTGCAGGTTGTAGCCGTATATTTCGGGCAAATACAATGTTTCGTCGTAAAATTCAATGGCTGGGGGGATAAAATAATCACCGGCGGTTGCGTGGGTTGATAAATGAATAACCGCATAATTGGGCGCAAGGCTTTCAAAGGCTGATTTAGACGCGTCCGATTTTAAAAAAAAACTTCCTTTTATTTCATTTTCAATACTTTTGTTTTCCTGAAACGTGTGGCTTAACACCGATAAATTACGGTGATTGTTTTCAAAAATTGGAAAAAATCCGATGATCTTATTTTTATGATTCTGTGTTTTTTTGCTTTCCAGCATTAAAATGCTTGCCGAATAAGCATAACTAATGACAGTTTTTTTAATTAAATAAGGCAGTTTTTCAAAATTAGTAATATTGCTTTTTTTGGTAATTAAAGCATCAAAAGGCAAAAATGAAAACAATCCGTCGGGTACAATAATGATATTTTTGCTAACATTTTCCCCAATTAATTTTTTATAAAGATTGTGCCCTAATAAAGTATAATTTTTCACATTATTTTGGAGCGCAACGCCTCTATTGTCTGAAAATAAATTTAAAAAAGTGGTTACTTCCTCGATAAATGCTTGTGTTTTTTCAATTTTAACCACAGAAATAGGAGGGGTTTTTGAAATTGAAAAAATATAGACATTGTTATTCCCGTCAAAAAACTCCATAAATAATTCATCCTTTTTCAGTAAACTTTGTTTTATGTTTTTTGAAACGGCCAAGCTGTCGTTTGGTATTATTAACTGTGGGTATTTTGAATTAATTTGTCGTTTCAGCAATTGTAAACTGTTGAAATTGGCATTTCGTTCTTGGGTTAACGCTATTAATAAATTAACATTTGCCTTTTCCTCTTTTAAAGTTTCGAGCACAATATCTTTATTGAGCCTTGCATTTTTAAAACGCAATTCCCTTTCTTTTAAAAACAGCGTATCGTTTTTAAGCATTGATTTTGCCCTATCGTTTTCCTTTGCTTCAAGCAAAACAACAGATTTTGACAGTTCGGCAAAATAAAAGGCCTTTTCAATCCATTTAATGTTGTTGGTTTGCGCATATAATTCATAGCAGGCATCTATGCAATTTTCGCTTCTGTTTCTATTTTCCTTTTGCTGTGCCAATTTCGCATTTTGCGTTAAAAAAGAAGTTCTCAGCGCTTGTTCAACCTTAAATGCCAATTCATAATTTTTTATGGCTTCCTTGTAATTACGGACTTTAGCAAATAATAACGCCCTGCCGTCAAAAGCTTCTTTTAGCGTATTTTCGGGATAAAAATAAGTGCTCGGCGGATTTTCATAAACAGTTTTGGGATGATAATTCGGAAGCAGCGCGCTTAACGATTTTTGGTAAAAATGAAGCGCCTTGTTTATGTCATTTTTGCCTTTGTGGGCCTCTGCCATCTGATTGTAGATTTTCGCAACTTCCCTGTCGTTTTTTCCAAAAACCTGTATGGCGTTTTTTATGGCACTTTCTAATAGGGGCAGCGCCTTGTCAAATTCGTTTTTTTCAATATAGCAACTCGCCAATGTTTTGTCGTTTCGGAAAGAAATTTCAGCTTCATTTTGATTATTTAAGCGATTGGACAACACAACATTCTCTTCCGATTTTTGTAAGTCGCCCATCATCAAAAAATTAATCGCCAAATCGGAAAATAATCTTGATTTTACCTGTTTTGAAATTGCTGAATTTAAGGCCTTTTCCAAATAATTTATGGCGGTTTCATAATCGCCTTTGCTCCTAAAAACAATGGACAAATTTGAATATCCGGCAATAACTTGGTCGGTTCTCTTTTCGTCTAAGGCTTTTTCAACAGTAATTTTTATAATATCCTCCGCCCTGTCGGTATCACCAAGCCGTGTGTAATTATTTGCCAAAGGTTTTAAGCAAAATTCAATAATGTCAAACTTTTTAAGGTTATTTTTTATATAAAAAGCATAAGCCTCCTCGTATTTAATAATGGATTGGTCAATAAATCCGTATTGCTTTAAATAATAGGCATAGTTGATAAAATAATAAAGTTTTGCCGTGTTTTCCCTGTCATTTATTGGATTTCGCCATAATTTGTTTGGGAGATTTTCAAAAATAGCCAAATTTTCAGCCGAAGGATTCTTAGTAAACTCCTCTAAATGCACATAAATAAATTCCGTTAAATTACTTTGCTGTTTTAGGGCGTCAAAATTTGGCGTCGATTTTTGGGCAACCATAAAAATGCTAAAAAAAAGGAAAAAAAAGCTGGTTGTGTTTTTTAACATTGCTTTTGTTTATATTTTCCAGATGGCGTAAAAATGCAATTGTGCGTGTGGTTCCTTAAAATTGTAGATATAACGAAATCCCAAACTTGGCCCAATTCTGGAAGCACCCACCGTAATATCGGCGAAAACCCCATATTTTATGTCGCTAAACGATGATTTTTCGGAGACTGTTTCCGTCACAAAAAGCTTTTCAATAGGATCTCCCACACGATTGTTAAAATATGTAAAATAATTTGAGCTTGTGGTTGTGGTCACTTTATTGGAAAGGTCAAATGAAATTTGCGGGCCAACACCCAAACCAACAACACCATTTAAATTGTAACGGAAAGAAACCGGCACCACATCAAAATTAAGTTTGGTATGCGCTGCGTTTGTTTCGTCAAATCTAATAGCGTTGTCAATTACCGTTCCGTCGGCCATAAAAATTGGGTCTAATTGCTCGCTTGCGCTTTTAAATTCAGAGAATTTATGGGTGGCAACCATTAATTCAGCCTGCAAATATTTCTTATAAGATTTATAAGGAGAAATTGTGGCACCAATAAAATAGGCTTTCGAATCCTTTAGGTTTGGAAAACTGTTGTAACCTGCTTTTGCGCCAATTGAAATTCCCGGAGAAAAACGAGAAGTGGAGGTATTGGTAATAATTGGCTCATTTTTATCGAAAATGATTTCCGTTTTGCTTTTCGATTTTTGTTTGTGAAAATCCTTTCCGAATTTCATGGCGTATTTTACGAAACCTTTAGTGGAATCGCTGTCAAACACCCCTTTTTGGGCAGTTCCCGGCAAATAAACATTTTTGAACTGAAAAGAGATGTTGTCTTTTGAAATTAGGGTGTCCAAGCAGCTGAAATTCACTTCTTTCTTAGGGCATATAGGGCATTTTGGGTACATATCCAAGACTTCTAAGGTAGTTTTGTCCAACATTTCAGGAACCTCAACATTCAATTTTATCAATCGGGCCGGACCTTCCCCGTTATTTTGAAATTGCACTTTGTACTTCAATCGTTTAAAACGCACCAACCTATAATTTAATCTTGTGTCGTAAACCGCCATTTTGTTAGGATCGTGAGAGGTCACAATTTCCATTTCTTTGGTGATCTCTTTATGGGAATCATTGCCGCGTTCCGGCACATAAATACTGCGAATTGAAATAACGGCACTGGTATCTTTCAACATTTCAGGCATTGTTTTAAAGGTAAAAAACATATTGCGCTCTTGGTTTGGGGGTATATTGTCGAATTCAAAAATTTTGAAATCCCGATAATAGTCTTTTGCTTCGGCCAAAGAAAGCGGCAAATTTTGTTTTAAGGAATCATTCATCAGCAATTTTTCATCCATAAAAGTTGTGATTCCTGTGCTTTGTACCAACTCGTTTTTTGAAATATATCTTTCATTTGATGCCACAATCTCTTCAGAAATTTCCTGTTCATTGTGGTACAATCTTACATCAACCAACTCAAAATTTTTGGCTTTGTATTTTTTTTCATTGAAAAAGACGTATATTTTTCCATTGGTTGCGTATTCCTTGTTGTTTCCATAGCTTAAAATGAGTTGCATTTCTTCTTCCGGAACGGGATCTCTGTTGGTTTGCAATCGAAATCCGTTATGCACCGCAAGCAGTTGCTGATTTTCATTTTCAGAAACATCAAAAATTTCTTCTGTAACGGAAACTTCTTTTGGGCGCGTTGTTGGTGGTTTTCCATCATCATAATTGTTGGTTACGGAAAGTTGCGCTTTATAATTTCCCTTGGTTTTATAGGTGTGAATCGGTTTTTCCTTAAAACTGTAATTGCCTTCTCCAAATTCCCAATAATACGTGTAAAAAGCTTTTGGCGCACCGGCAATTTGGTTTAGTTGCGGCGTTTCCGGAACAAAAGAAACTTTATTGCCATTTACGGAATAGCCAATGGAGGCCGTTCTTGTAATTGTGTCATTTTTTACGGTTTGCGCGGCCAAAAATTGACTGGCCATAAAAAGGAAAATAACGGTTATTTTTTTTAACATCAGACTTTCATTTAAAACAAATATAAAAAAATTCTAATAAAGCAGCTTTGTGAATGAAAATATCAAAGCTTTGATTGTTAGTGTTTTGGTCAATTACCCTTGTTACGGGAATAAAACGAAACGGCTAAGTTTTATTTAAAACAGTATTTGCGTATTCTATGATAAAAACCAAGTAGAAATTATAAAAGAAATTCAATCGAAATTTGGTTTTAACCGCAAGGAACGCAAAGAAAAAAAGCAAAGTTGGCAATTTTTAAGGCTAACGTTTGGTTTCATCAGTTGAAAAATCGTCAATCAAAAAATCGTCAATCGTAATTGTGTTAGGGATAGCAATGGAAAACCTTTTTGCGCTTTTTCAGCGTAAAAAGTTTGGAATGTATAGCCCGACCCGCCCTTTCGGCGGGGAACGCCCAAAACAGTTGTATAAAATTGCTTAACTTATTAGCATTAAGCCAACTAAACTTAAAAACGCTTCCACCATTTTTGGCAGAAGCGTAAAATTAATGGATCATTAAATTTGTAGGTGAATTATGGCAATCCATTAATTAAGGATTCCAAAGCAGCCTGTGAGATTGGGCTTAAGCTCGAAATCACTTCAATATGATTGTCAACAACGGTGGTTCCCTGGATGGCGTAATTTAATTGGCCGTTAATTTCCGCAACCATAATAATGTGCACTGCCAAACCGATGGGAATTAATCCGTAATGTTCCGTAAACATTTCTACATCCGTATTCCAAACATCCATTCTTGCCAAAGCGGTTGGTTCGCCGTCATAAGACAAATACACGGCACAATTGTCTTGGTTAAAACCATCAGGGACATCGACAAAAATTTCAGTTTTAGGTCCGGTGAAACTTATCCATTTGTCAAGGTTTGTCCACCCAAAATTGCCAATATTATAATTGTAAGTCACAAATAAACCGGCTGCTCCTTGGCCGTCTCTCACTCCCGGCTTGTCATTTTCCCCATTTCTGTCTTCATCTGTTTCAACCCAATCACAGGTTGCATCTAAACCGTCACAATCATCATTGCCACCCGCCCTAAAAATTTGCATGCCGCCGTCTAAATCTTGGGGCGCAATTGGCCTGCTTGTTACTGAAGCCATTACCAACAATGCTAATTTATTTGTTCCTTGCACGGCATCCACAAAAAATTCTCCTGCCGATTTTAGCGCCTCTTTGTCGCCGTTGGCACGTTGGCCTAAAGTGGATCTGTTTTTTAAAAGCATCGAAGCCTTGTCGTAAATTTCAACCAATCGCACGGTTACATTTCCTGTTACGGGCGTTCCGTTTAAGCCAAAAGAATTGGGTTGAAAAGCAATTTGTGTTCCTTGTGTTCCTGTAATAACGCCCCCTGTTGCAGCGTCTAACGCAAATTCTTCAACCGCATCGGCTCTGTTGTTGTTAAAACGAGCCGCCAAAGCCACGCCATCAGGTTGAGGTTGTAAATCAACAAAATCATCGTTGTTATTGTCACAACTCGCAAAAATTGCAATTAGGGACAAGGCCATTACATTTTTTAAAATACCATTCATAGCTTTACTATTTTTTAAGCCGGTGAAATTTTTTGCTTGAGTTTTCATAATTATTAAATTTTAAATGTTTTTAAATTCTTTTTACGCTTACATATCAACACCTTTTAATTTTTGTTACCCTTTTTTCTGAAAAAAAAATTAAATTAGCCTTTCATAACAATCCAATATGGAACAAAAACCGCATGAGGATCAGCTCTATATAGAAGCATTGCTAAAAAACGACAGCAAGGTTCTCTCAGAAATTTACAAGAGCTTTACCCGTAAAATTGTATCCTTTGTTAAGAACAACAATGGAAATTCTGATGATGCGCAAGACATTATACAAGAAACATTGGTAACCATATACCACCAGGCCAAAGAGAAAAACTTAGTGCTTACCTGTCCGTTTGATGCCTACTTTTTTTTATTATGTAAAAGAAAGTGGTTAAATGAGCTTAAAAAAAGAGGCCATAACAGGGTAACAATTGTGGAGGAAATTACATCTGTTACAGAAGAACAAGAAAGTATGGCGGAAGAAACGGAGATTTTTGAACTGCAACACCAATTATTTGAATCAAAATTTAAGGAATTGGGCAAAAAATGCCAAGAAATGTTAAACGCCGCCTTTAAAATAAAATCGATGGAAGAAGTCGCAAAATTTTTGGGGGTAAGTTACGGTTATGCCCGCAAAAGCAAATCGGAATGTATGGGCAAATTAACCCAGCTTGTAAAAAATTCTAAAGAATACCTTCATATAAAAGCACAGTAAAATGCAAAAAGAAAAATACATAAGGTTCGACCGGTATTTAAATAACGAACTTTCCGAAGGAGAAATAAATTCTTTTGAGGAACAATTAAAATCTGACGCCGATTTTAAAGAAGATTTTGAAATTTACAGCGCCTTGGAATCCTCATTAAGATCGAAATTTGAAAATGAGGAAGAAGCATTGGTCTTGCGAAAAACCTTGTCCGATTTAGGTTCTCACTATATAAAACAAGGTGAAAACGATAAAAAAGAAACCAAGGTAATTTCATTGTTCCGTTTCAGAAATTTAATGATTGCGGCGAGCATTGCATTGCTTATTGGTTTTTTCCTTTTCAATAATGGCAGAAGTCCGGTTTATGATGATTTTGCACAGCACAATTCCTTGGAATTGGCAGTCAGAGGCGATAATAATGAAGCTGTTTCTAAGGCTGAAGCCGCTTTCAACTCAAAAAATTATGAAGAGGCACTAAAACAACTCACAATTTTATCAAACAATTATCCAAACGATACTGAAATTAGTTTATACTTGGGAATCTCTCAGCTTGAATTAAATAATTATGCCGAAGCCGAAACCATTTTTAATGCCATAAGTGGAGGAAATTCAGCATTGGCAACAAAAGCCGTTTGGTATAAAGCTTTAACATTTTTAAAACAGAAAAAGTTAGAGGAGTGCAAAGAAATTTTAAAAACCATTCCCGAAAGTGCCGAAGAATATCCACAAGCAAAAAGCTTGTTAAAAAAATTGTCTTAATTAGAAGGGAGAGTCAGAAATAAGGGAGTCAGAAATAAGGAGCAAATCAATTATTTAGCAGCTTTTTTTTCAAATATAAACATCAATTTAATAAAATTATAAAATAGCCGCAATTCGCAGCATATATCATGCTGCCTAAAACAAAACGTGAAAAAATCTTTGAAAAATAATGTAACCACTTATTATAAAACGCCCATTGGCACTGCAAAAATTGTGGGTAACGAAAACGGCATCAGTGCAGTTACCGTAATTGATGAGGCTTTGGAAACATCAGCAGAAATTCCTGAAATATTGTTGGATTGCGTACAACAATTGGATGAATATTTTAACGGCACGCGAAGAGAATTCAATTTAAAACTAAATTTGCAAGGAACCGAATTTCAAAAACGTGTTTGGACGGAATTGCTGAATGTTCCTTATGGCAAAACCCGCACTTATTTGGAACAGTCAAAACAATTGGGCGATGCAAAAGCAATAAGGGCGGTGGCTTCGGCAAATGGAAAAAACCCAATTTGGATCATCATTCCCTGCCACAGGATTGTTGGAAGCGACGGTTCGTTAACTGGTTATGCTGATGGCGTTTGGCGCAAAAAAT
>JACUUQ010000118.1 GCA_014859175.1 Lutibacter sp.
AACAGAAATATTAAAATTCCGATTTTTTATGACGATTTGCTTCGCTTTGCCGGCGGCATTTCCGTATTCGACAAAAACGGGGAAGATTCATTGTGGATTCGTGTTTATTATGCTGATCACGAGCGCGATGAAATTGATTTAAGCTTGAAACGTATGTATATTATTTTGCACGGTGACGGAAGCGAAGACTCCATTTCTTTTTTAAATGTGGACGCCATTGATTATTGCACTTTTGGAAATTCAAAGCCTTTTAGGGTGAAAGTAAGGAATATTTTAAACGACAACCACACCTATATTTATATAAAAAAAGCGGATGCGTCCAGGGTGTACGGACTCGAATTGGAGCATATACTTTCTCCAAACAATATAAATTTTTTGGTTTACAAAGACACCCTGATTGAAGAGCACGTTTTGGGTGTTCCGGGCGATAATTTTATTGAGGAAAATCTTAAAAACGTGTCGCCCAGCGGCAAGAAAAGACTTTCCAAAGAGTTTGTGAAATTCAACGAACGCTGCGTTATTCGCTTGTTGGGAGATATGCGTGCGTATAATTACGTGATTGTGGCTTCCTATGATTTTGACCAGGTGGAATACCGAATTCGTGCGATGGATTTTGACCAGCAATGTTATGAAGGAAATTTAAAGGTTTATTTTCCTCAGTATTTCAAAGAAAATTATCCGTTTGTTAAAATGGTGGCCGAAAATCTTCAGAAAGAATCGGTGGAACAATATAAAAAAGAGGAACGTTCTGCGATTGCCAGAAGAATACGGGGATCCCATACGCGGATAAACAGTTTGATGGAATGTATGTCGAATGACACCATTTCAACACCCGAAAAAATTCAGCAGTTAAAAATGGATTTGGTGAAATATAGCAATGATAAAAATTTCAAGAAATGTAAATCGATGGGCGATATTTTAAAAGTGGGATTCGATTTTGTGGTACGGAATTATGAAAATGTGAACACCTATATTATTCGTTAAAAAAGCCCCCTCACCCCCGAAGGGAGGATTGAGCGTTAAGAAAATGTATGGGATGCATTTTAAGCTATAAGGCCAGCTGGCGCGTTGGCATTAAAATGTTGAAAATTAATATTTAAGAAAAACTGTCAGTGCCTGCCTGGAACCTGAAAATCTGGAATCTGGAACCTAATAACGTATAACTTTCAAAATTACTTTAAGTACTTTTTTTTAATAATTGTCGTAGTCAAATTCATCCAAATTTTCAAAATCATCATCATCCAATTCATCCAAATCCTCAAATAAATCTTCAGCGGTAAATTCTTTTTCTGGTGCTTTATCAGGTTTTTCCCCAATTGACAACATCACTTTTGGCAAGTCTTTTTCTTCGGAAGTCACTATTTTCGACAATTCAACAAAAAATGTCCACATAGCAAGAAAATCATAAACATAAATCAGGTTATCGCCTTCTTTTGCCAAAACATCCTTCAATAAGCTATTGCGCATGCACAGCGCCGTGCCGTCTTCCGACATATCAACAAGCGGAATTTCTTCCCCTTGTTCCCAATCATCATTGGTTCGGTAAAAAGAAGCCATTTCAACCCCTTGAAATCCAAATGATTTGGCGATAATAAAATGTAAATCTTCTAAATTAATGGATTCATTAATAAGAATATCCCTAATTACGTCTTTTTCAACATCTAAAACTACCCTAATTTTGTAAGCCATTTTCTCAACTGATTTTAAAATACAAATGTACTATTTAAAGTTTTAATTCTTATTTTTACAGTCTGACATTTTTTTATTTAAAATAGCCAAAACAAGATTTTTTACCCCTAAATCAATAAAATTCAAACAATATATTTTAACAAATACAACCAACAAATGAATCAGAAAGAAAAAACATTGCAGGCATTGAATTCTTTGTGCAAAAACACCTTGATGGAAACATTGTGCATTACATATACCGATGTTGGCGAAGACTTTTTGGTGGCTAAAATGCCCGTAAACACAAGTGTTTTTCAGCCAGACGGCGTTTTAAACGGCGGCGCCACGATGGCTTTGGCCGAAAGTGTTGGCAGTCCGGCTTCCATGTTGGTAATCGATAACGATAAATTTATGGTGCGGGGCATTTCTTTTTCAGCCAATCATCTGGGAAGCGCCAAAAGCGGAAATGTCATCGCTACGGCAAAATTTATTCATAAAGGAAGAACCACACATTTAATCGATATTAGGGTTGAAGATGATTTCGGAAAACTAATTTCAACCTGCAGGCTAACCAATATTATTTTGCCGAAATAACTTCATTTATAACCATTTAATTCAAAGCAATTGTCTGAAGTAATATCGAATTTTTTTACTGAATTGGAACTTGTTTACCAGTCAAAATTGCCATTTGTGGCGTATAGAAAACCAGATGATGATTTGGTGACCGTTTTTGTGCAGCGAACGCAAAAATTGCATGAATTAAAATCTTATAAGGAAGCGGGCATTATATTCGCACCTTTTATTTCAACGGAGAAAAAAATATTGTTTCCTTTTGATGCTTGTGATTCCTTCAGCATAAAAATTCAGGAAAATGATTTGTTTGACAATGATGAAACACAAGCGGAAATACCAAAATATGACACTGTTTCAGCATCAAACTTTTTAAAAGAAAATCACATCGCAATCGTTCAAAAAGCCATCGATTTTATCAAAAACAATAAGGCCCAAAAAATTGTTTTGTCGCGAAAAGAAACGCTTAAAATAGATCAATTAAAAGTTGTGAATACCTTTAAAAAAATGCTGAAAGCCTACAATAATGCTTTTGTGTACTTGTGGTATCATCCTGAAATTGGTTTGTGGATGGGCGCAACGCCTGAAAGATTGCTGTCTGTTGAAAAAGGAAAATTTAAGACAATGGCCTTGGCCGGAACCCAAAAATATAACGGAAATGTGAATGTGGTTTGGCAAAATAAAGAAATACAGGAACAGCAATATGTGACGGATTTTATGGCGGAAAACTTAAAAGAATCTGTTCAATCATTAGATATTACCGCGCCATTTACTGTTCAGGCAGGCAATTTATTGCATATAAGAACCGATATTTCAGGAAAATTGAAGTCGGCCGATTCACTCGAGAATCTCATAAACATCCTGCACCCAACGCCTGCAGTTTGCGGATTGCCAAAAGCCATTGCCGCAACTTTCATTATGGAAAACGAAGGTTATGAGCGGGCATATTATTCCGGTTTTTTGGGTGAGTTAAACAGTAATGAAAGCACCAATTTATTTGTGAATTTGCGCTGTATACAACAGGAAAATAAGCTGGTATCCATATATGTTGGCGGCGGAATCACTTCAGGCAGCATTCCTGAAAATGAGTGGGAGGAAACCGTTTCTAAGTCGGAGGTGATGAAGAAAGTGTTGTTTTAGAATTAGTATCAGCATATTTTTGTCAGAATATGCTCGTGAAATTAGCCTGAATTTGGTTTTTAGGTTGGCAATTTGGCAGATAAAATGTATATTTGTTTATTACCCAATTGGATAAAATCTCAAAGAATATGGCGCGAATTATTTTAATGCTTTGCATTACTCTCACAATAAATTCCTGTAATCAAAAAAAAGGCATTAGTTCCATTCACCAGGAAAATTGGGAAAATAGAACTATCGACTTTACCCTAAATGACTCACTAATGTCAGGAAATACCTATTTATCGGTTTATTCTCAAATCTATAGCCAATCGGAGCACCGAACCCAGAATTTGACAGCAACGGTAAGCATGAGAAACATCAATTTAACCGACACTGTTTATGTTTTTAAAGCAACATATTTCGATACCCACGGCAAAGAAATCAGGTTTTATCTTAAAAAACCAATTTTTCTTGCGCCAATGGAAACTGCTGAAATTGTTATTGATGAAGTTGACAAAGAAGGCGGAACAGGCGCCAATTTCTTGTTTGGATGGAAGGTTAAAAAAAACGCCAACGAACCATATTTTGAAGCTGTAATGATTTCAACATCAGGACAGCAGGGTTTGTCGTTTACAACGCAGGGCCGAAGAATTTATTAACTAAATGGCCAATAAAACAGTCGTTTTTAACGCGCTGCTGAATACTGATTTTTTCCAATTTAAACCGAATTTTTCACAAGGCCAGAAGACTATCATACTATATTTTAAAAAAGATAAAGTTGAAATTCTTCCCTAAAAAGTACTTTACTTTGATTAAAATATGAGGATAACTTTGTTTAACTTTGCAAATTATAGTAAAGTGCACATGCAGGAATTTCCTAAAAATAAATTGGCGCAACTAGTTGTAAAAAGTTGCGAAAATTATTCCATAAATACCATTGTAATATCTCCGGGTTCAAGGAACGCACCGCTGATTATTGGTTTTAACGGTTCAAAAAACAGCAAAATATTGTCTGTGGTCGATGAGCGCAGTGCCGCTTTTTTTGCTTTGGGAATTGCACAGCAAACCAGAAAACCTGTGGCTTTGGTATGCACATCGGGCTCGGCTTTGCTAAATTATTATCCGGCCATCGCCGAAGCTTTTTACAGCAACATTCCTTTGGTGGTGATTTCGGCAGACAGGCCAGCGCAACTTATTGATATTGGGGACGGACAAACGATCCGTCAGGAAAACGTATTTGAAAATCATATTTTATTCAGCGCAAACTTGGGCGGTGAAAACGACAGGGAATTGATTGAAAAAGCACTGCAAACAGCAATTCATAAAAAAGGCCCTGTGCATATCAACGTGCCTTTTGAGGATCCTTTGTATGAAATGTCATCTGAAAATGAAAATATTATTGAAGATGAAATAGAAAAAGTTATCGTTGAAGAAAAATCTTTGCTGAAGGAAATTCCGCTGGAGGTGGATGAACTTCAAAAATTCGCCGATATTTGGAATGTTTCCACAAAAAAAATGGTGTTGGTGGGCGAACATTTTCCCGATGAATTGCTGCAAATCCAGTTAGAACATTTGGCAAAAGATCCATCGGTATTGGTGCTGATTGAAAACACCGCCAATGTTTCCCATCCAAAATTCATCAACAGCATCGATAAATTAATTTTTCCTTTTGTGGAAGATGAACTGAAGGAATTTAAACCTGATATTCTGCTTACGATTGGCGGAATGATTGTGTCAAAAAAAATTAAGGAACAGTTGCGCAACTACAACCCAAAACACCATTGGCATGCGGATGCATTAAGGGCCTATGATACTTTTCACTGTTTGGAACATCATTTTAAGGTGTCGCCGCAATTATTTTTTAGCCAGTTTTTCTTTTTAACAAAATCAAAAGAAAGCAATTACCAACATTTTTGGCTGCACAAAAAGGAGTTTAGGTTGCAAAAACACCAAGCATTTATGGAAACCTGCGTGTTTTCTGATTTAAAAGTGTTCGACATTATTTTGGCAACCGTTCCAAACCGCACACAGTTACAATTGGGCAACAGTTCGGTAATACGCTATGCGCAACTATTCGACAGCAACAAAACCTGGCGAATTTTTTGCAACCGCGGCACAAGCGGAATCGACGGAAGCACAAGCACCGCTGTTGGCGCGGCTTATGCCGTTAAAGAAAACACCTTGTTTATTTCGGGCGACATCAGTTTTGTGTACGACAGCAATGCGCTGTGGAACAATTATATACCAAACAATTTCAGAATAATTGTGATTAACAATGGCGGAGGCGGCATTTTCAGATTTATTCCGGGGCCGCAACAATCGGGCGCATTGGATTATTTTGAAACGCCACACCAATTAACGGCCGAACATTTGTGCAAGATGTATCATTTTGAATACAATACGGCAAATAATGAAGCGGAATTAAAACAACATCTTTCTAATTTTTATGAGGATTCCAGCCTGCCAAAGCTGTTGGAAATCTTTACGCCAAGGTTAGAAAATGACCAAATATTAAAAGCATATTTCAACAATTTAAAAGCGTAAATCATGGAAGAATTAAAGATAGGGAATAAGGTAGATTTGTTGGTTGTAAAGGCCACAACATTGGGTTTTACGGTGATGGTAAATCACGAATTTGAAGGATTGCTTTATAAAAGTGAACTTTTTCAAAAAATCCATGAAGGCCAGCAATTAACCGGCTACATAAAAAAAATTAGGGAAGATGAAAAGCTTGATATAAGCTTGCAGCCCATCGGTTTTAAACAAACCATAGTAAGCTACGAAATTAAACTGCTCAAAGCGCTTAAAGAAAACGAAGGTTTTTTGCCTTTGACCGATAAAACGGCTCCGGAAGAGATAAAATACCAGTTGGGAATGAGCAAAAAAGCGTTTAAAAATGCTGTGGGCGGATTGTTCCGACAAAAATTGATCACCATTTCCGATGAAGGAATCAAATTGGCTGATTGGTCAATTGGCCAAAAAGACAGTTTGCCGTTATAAGTTAGGAATAAAATCTTTAGCTTTCGACTTAGAGTTTTTAACTTTTTTAACTGCCAACGCGCCTGCTGGCCCTATCGCTAAAAATGTTCACTGAACATTTTTTTAACGCTCTGTCCCCCCTTCGGGGGTTAGGGGGCTTTTACTCCTTATACGTTCCGTCTCGTTTTTTAAGAACCCTTTCAATATTTTCATAATAATTATCGGCATTTGGATCGCCTTCAGGCAATTTCATATAACCACTTTTGTAAAAGGCCAATGCCTGTTTAAATTTTCCGCCGGTTTCATAATAGCGCCCGATATAATAATCTCCAATGGGCGATTCCTTATAAAGTTTGTTAATCATTTCGCCAAAATTCTTTAAATAATCCCCATTTTCTTTATCCAAAATAATGGATTCAATGGCGAAAATGTCGCTTTCCCTTATTTTTAAATTGCTTCCGAAAAGATAATCGATTTCAACATATTTATTTTCCAAATAGGCGATGGCATCGGCAGGGGAAAGATGTTTGATGTTTTTTTCAAATTCTTCTTTTGAAATCGCCGAATACAAATCAAAAATAAAGGCAAAAGCACTTGGAATACTTTGTCCGATTGATGCCACAGCATTGCTGTTTTCAAAGAATTCATATTGATATTTAAATTTTGGGTTGTTGGCTATTTTTAAGAGCTCATTTGTTCCGTTTATGACCGTTTTCATGTTTTCAGGAAGGTAGGATCCGTCGGATAAATAATAAAACCTGTTTTCATTTTTTAAGGTCGGAATTTTTTGCTGCAACAATGCAGGCATATCCTTTGCGTAATATGGATTGATGGCCACAAATGCGTTAAAACCGGGGTCATCTTCTATTAAAAAATAATTGATAAAATTCGCGGTTAATGTGTTGCCTACAATTGTTTTAAATGGTGAAAGTCTGTAATTTTCTTCCAGATAATACAGCAATTCGCTCCTGATAAATCGGTAAAACGCCTCACTGTCTTTTGTGGGCAAACTATTTTCTTTTGAATAGGCGCAGTCTTTAGCGCGTTCATTGAACTGATTTTGGTTGATGCCAACAATTATTTGCTCTGGCGCTTTTTCTTTTGCCGAAAAAAGGATGGAATTTCCCACATAAACATCAAATAAATATTCTGCATCCAGCACAATGGTAAGCGGATACAGTTTTGCTTCATCGCTTTTGTAACCCGGCGGAACATAAATTTTCAAATAACGATCATTGTTCAATTCGGTTGAATTGAATTTTTTTACTTGGGTGTTTTGGGAATGCATCACGCTCGAAATGAGCAGTACAACGCATAAAAGTTCAAATTTTTTTAGCAGGAGTGTTTTCATAAGTTAAAGTTATATAATTTTTTTAAATGCCAAAACCATAAACTTTATAAAATTAAAATCATAACTTTAATTTTAGTAAAACAGTAATTTCTATTTGGGCGTTACCCTGCGGGTCGGGCTTTCACTACTCGCATTTTTTAGTTGCGAAAAGCATCTAAAAAAGTGCTCAAACACACCGCTCAATCCCTTACGCAAATGCTTTTGCAATTATAAATTAGTCAAATCATAGTATTTTAGATCATATTATATGGGTTGCAAATAAGTGAACACAAGTTTGAGATTATAATTTTTTAAATCATTTAAAAGATTTATTTTTACTTCCTAATTGAAGAGAAAATGAAACGAGCCTCACAAATTTTGATACAAAATGGAATGATTAACGGCGAACAGCAGCTGTTACCGCTAAAAAATAAAAATTAAACAGATGAAACGAGCCTCACAAATTTTGATACAAAAGGTAATGATTAATGGCGAACCTACCTACCGGCAGGCAGGCAGCAGCTGTACCGCTAAAAAATAAAATATACACAGATGAAAGAAATTAATTGGAAAACGGTCAGAGATTTTGAAGACATTACCTATAAAAAATGCAATGGCGTAGCGCGTATCGCATTTAACAGGCCCGATGTCAGAAATGCTTTCAGGCCAAAAACCACAAAAGAATTGTACGAGGCATTTTATGACGCCCAGGAAGACACGTCAATTGGCGTGGTGCTGCTTTCTGCGGAAGGGCCATCAACCAAAGACGGTGTTTACTCATTTTGCAGCGGCGGAGACCAAAAAGCACGCGGACATCAAGGTTACGTGGGTGAAGACGGCTATCACCGATTAAATATTTTGGAAGTGCAACGCTTGATTCGTTTTATGCCAAAAGTGGTCATTGCGGTTGTTCCGGGCTGGGCAGTTGGGGGCGGACATAGTTTGCACGTGGTTTGTGATCTGACTTTGGCCAGTGCCGAGCATGCCATTTTTAAACAAACCGATGCCGATGTCACCAGTTTCGACGGCGGATATGGATCTGCGTATTTGGCCAAGATGGTCGGACAAAAAAAAGCGCGTGAAATATTTTTCCTCGGAAGAAGTTATTCTGCGCAGGAAGCCTGTGATATGGGAATGGTGAATGCAGTAATTCCTCACGAAAAATTGGAAACAACCGCCTATGAATGGGCGCAGGAAATATTGGCAAAATCGCCAACCTCCATCAGGATGTTGAAATTCGCTATGAATTTAACCGATGACGGTATGGTGGGGCAACAGGTTTTTGCAGGTGAAGCCACCCGTTTGGCCTATATGACGGAAGAAGCGACAGAAGGAAGAAATGCTTTTTTGGAAAAACGAAAACCCGATTTTGAGAAAAAATGGATTCCATAAATAAGTTAAAAGCTCAAAGCTCAAAGCTGAAAGTTGAAACTGTACCGCTAAAAAATAAAATATAAACAGATGAAACGAGCCATAACAAATTTTGATACACAAG
>JACUUQ010000333.1 GCA_014859175.1 Lutibacter sp.
TGACCGCTACGGCATTACGCAACTGATTTTTGATGAAGATCGAACGCCAAAAGAAATGATGGAAAAAGCCAAAATGCTGGGCCGCGAATTTGTGATTCAGGTGAAAGGCGAAGTGATTGAACGTGTTTCCAAAAACCCAAATATACCTACCGGAGACATTGAAATTTTGGTTAAAGAACTGACTGTTTTGAACAAATCTTTGGTGCCGCCATTTACGATTGAAGACGAAACGGATGGCGGTGATGAGCTGCGGATGAAATACCGTTATTTGGACATTAGAAGAAATACCGTAAAAAACAATTTGATTTTCCGAAGCAAAGTGGCGATGGAAACCAGAAAATATTTATCCGGAGAAGGATTTATTGAGGTGGAAACGCCTTATTTAATCAAATCTACGCCAGAAGGCGCACGGGATTTTGTGGTGCCAAGCCGCATGAATGCCGGCCAATTTTACGCCTTGCCGCAATCGCCGCAAACTTTTAAGCAATTGCTGATGGTGGGCGGATTGGATAAGTATTTTCAGATTGTGCGGTGTTTTAGGGATGAGGATTTACGTGCTGACAGACAGCCAGAATTTACGCAAATTGACTGTGAAATGGCGTTTGTGGAACAGGAAGATATTTTAAATGCGTTTGAAGGATTAACCCGCCACTTGTTAAAAGAAGTGAACGGCGTGGAGGTGACCAAATTTCCAAGAATGACTTATGATGAAGCGATGCGCAAATACGGAAACGACAAACCCGATATTCGTTTTGGGATGGAATTCGGTGAATTGAATGCCGTGGCACAACACAAAGATTTTGGCGTTTTTAACGATGCAGAATTGGTTGTGGGAATTGCGGTTCCTGGAGGAAACAGCCTTACCCGAAAAGATATTGATGGCTTAATTGAATTTTTAAAACGTCCGCAAGTTGGGGCTTCGGGCATGGTGTATGTGCGTTGCAACGAAGACGGAACCTTAAAATCGTCTGTTGATAAATTTTATGACGAAGCCGATTTGAAGAAATGGGCTGAAATAACCGGCGCAAAAGCCGGTGACTTAATTTGTGTGTTGTCGGGCATTGCCGATAAAGTGCGCGGGCAATTGAGCGTGTTGCGTATGGAAATGGCAAATAGGTTGGGATTGCGGAATCCGAAGGAATTTGCGCCTTTGTGGGTGGTTGATTTTCCTTTGCTGGAATGGGATGAAGAAACAAAACGTTTTCACGCAATGCACCATCCTTTTACCTCACCAAAACCTGAGGATATGGCGATGTTAGACACCAATCCGGGGAAAGTTCGCGCAAACGCTTATGATTTGGTGTTGAACGGAAATGAAATTGGCGGCGGTTCTATTCGTATTCACGACAAACAAACCCAGGCGTTGATGTTCAATCATCTTGGTTTTACGCCTGAAAAAGCAAAAGAACAATTCGGATTTTTAATGAATGCCTTTGAATATGGCGCACCGCCACACGGTGGCATTGCTTTTGGACTTGATCGTTTAACGGCCATTTTGGGCGGACAGGAAACCATCCGTGATTTTATTGCGTTCCCAAAAAACAA
>JACUUQ010000119.1 GCA_014859175.1 Lutibacter sp.
AGGCTGTCTTTTGCTTTTTCAATGGTTTTAATTGGCGCTGTTGTTTTTAGGCTGTCAGCACTTTTTGTTTTCGTGGTGTCCACCTTTGTTTTGCCCGGTATTAAATTACCCAAAGCAGCTGTTGCCTGATTGATGAGTTTTCCTTTTTGCGCGTCAACCAATTGCGTAACCACATGAGTTGTGGCTTGTTGCAGATCGGTTGAAACTTTCGGGTTTGTAAAACTTCCCGTTAATACGGCATTTACAGGGAAATTTTCGATTTTTGCTGCATCGGCAGGTGATAACTTTGTGAGCAAATTATTGGCTTCCGTTCCCAAATATTTTACGGGAACGTCAAATTTTAAGTTGTAAGCCATACTTTGGTCAAAACCATGAGAACCAGCAACTTCAATATTGATATCCTGGTAATTAAGCGTAAAAGGATTAATTTCAACCTTCCCGTCTTTAAAAGACAATATCATTTTTAGTTTGTCCAAATTCAGCTTTTCGAAATCTAAAAATTTTATGTTTGAACTTAATGAAGCCAGCAACGGTGAATTGTCCGTACTTAATTTTGAGCCCAACAATTGCCCAATCAAGTTTCCCGTAATGGTTTTAAGATCGGGTGTTAAATCTTCGGTTAAATTTCCAGATAATTTGATGGTGGAATTCAACTTTCCCATCACGGCATTGGCGATTGGCGCAATGGCTTTTAACATGGCCAGTTGTGTAAACGATTCCGAAATATTCAATGAATTTAAGTCTAAATCCATGGCGAATTTTGGTGTTTTTTCTTTGGTTGAAACCATTCCGCCCATGGCTATTTGTCCGCCAAAAACATTCATTTTTAAATCGCTTAAGGTAACGGCTTCATCTTTAATGGCCAAATTCCCCGAAACGTCTTTTAAGTTCAAATTGTCATAAACCACCGTTGTTGCTTTGGCAGCGATGTTCACATCCAAAAATGCAGGAATTTTTAATGCTTCCTTGCCGTATTTGGTTGCCGCTGTATCGGTTTTGGTTTCCATAAAATCGGCAACTTCAAATTGACGGGAAGTCAAGTTAAAATTTCCTTTCAGCACTTGGTCTTTAAAAATAAATCCGTAAAAATTGTCCAAATTTCCGGTCACCTGAAAATCGGAATTTCCGGTTTCGCCATCAAATTTATTCAAACGAATGGCTGTTGGCGTAAAGGCGATGGCGGCTTGTTTAATTTTAAATGGTTTGGCCATTTCATCGCTTTCATAATTAAAATCGGTGACCGTAATGGTTCCTGAATTTTGGATGTTTTGATACTTGCTTTCCTCAACCGATTTCATGTCAAAACGCGTAACCACATCTGCTTTTAGAATTCCTGTCAACGGTTTTTCCAATTTTACGGGATAGGCTTTGGCGACATTTGCCAAATTCACAATCCCTTTAATTTCAGCATTAATCAGCGGATTTTCCGCAATATTTTGAATGGTTGCTTTTGCGTTAAACACATCCTGGTCAATGGCAAACGATAATTTATCAAGGTTTACGTAAGTGTCGTTAAAAATTCCTGTTTTGTTTACAATACGGGAATCTATCACAATATTTTTTACCGATTTCGGCAAATTCGGATATTGAAAAGACGCGTTGTTTGAAGCAATTTCAATAGTAAAAGCCGGAATTGTGGCATCAGAATACGTTCCTTTTACAATGCCGTTTACCTTAAAATCGCCCGATGTTTTTACGCCATCCAATTTCCCTGAATACATTTCGGGAATCAGTCCCAAAAAGTTTTTAAAATCAGCTGTTGGTGTTTTAAATTTCAGGTCATACAATTGTCCGTTGTCTTTCATCTGTATAAATCCGTCAAACGCAATAGGCAACAAATTCACCAAAGCTTCATTTTCTTTAAAGGTATATTTAAGGTTTTCCAAATCCAATCCCAAAACGGCGTCAAGCGACAATGCCACATTTTTTAAATAGTTGGTTTTATCAATGGAAACAGCCATTTTTGCGGTGGACTTGGTATCTAAATCCAGTATTTTATTTTTAAAGTTTCCGTTGCCTTCGTGGTTGATGCTGTCTAAAATAACGCTCATTTTAGAGGCATCATCAAAATAAGTAAATCGAAGGTTTTTAATGGTGTAATTCTGAAAATTTAGCGCAAATTCATCATTTTTAGTTGCATCTTTTTCCTCTTTGTCTTTTAGCGCAATGTCATAATTTGACAATCCGTCTTTATTGTAAATAATATTCACTTTTCCATTTTCGCTGCTAAAAGACGCAATACCCATAGGTTCGCCTTTTCCTTTAAAAAGCTCTTTAACGTTCATTTTTAGGGTAAAAGTGTTGGAATAAAACAGTGTGTCATTTTCAAAAGGCGCTTTGTTGATAATGCTTAAATCATCAATTATAATGGTTGCTTTCGGAAAGCTTCTGATTAAACTTAAATCAACATCGTTAAAAGCCACCACCGCATCAACATTTTTATTGATGGATTTTAGCACCAATTCCTTGATTTTTCCTTTAAAAATAAAAGGCGTAGCCACAAGAAGAAGCGCAAAAACCAATAAAATGATTCCAATAATTTTAAATGCTTTTTTCATATTTAAGAGTGTTTTTATTCGATGAGATTAGATATTTATTTCACATTCAATTTTTATTCCAATGCTCAGGTAAAGGTAATAAAAAACGACCAAAATGAATTTTGGGGATTTCATAGCTATTTTCAGCTTGTTCATTCCAACTTTCATTCTACTTTTGAATGTTGGGAGCTATCAACAAAAAAGCCGCAATAGTTGCGGCTTTTTTTCGGGATTTTATTGAGATTTAGGCTAAGTTCTATTTAAAACAGCTTATGCGTTAGGGATTGCAGTGAAAATCCTTTTTTGATTCGCCGTAAGGTGAATTAAAAAAGATTGCAACGGAAAGCCCGACCCGCCTTTTCGGCGGGTAACGCCCAAAACATTTAACTAAAAATTGCTGAACTTATTATAATTAAGCCGGGATTTATTTTGAATTTATTTTGAAACCTTTAAAACATCAGCAATAATTTTCACCAAATCATGTTTTGGCATAGCGCCCTGAGCCATTTGTGGCGCTTCATCTTTGGGAACAAACAACATAGAAGGAATGCTTCTTATGCCAAATGCCGCAGCCAATTCCTGCTCAACCTCGGTATCCACTTTATAAATGTTTATTTTTCCTTCATATTCATTGCTTAATTCTTCTAAAACCGGCGCCACCATTTTGCACGGCCCGCACCAATCTGCATAAAAGTCGATAATACAAGGCACTTCGCCTTCAAACTTCCAATCTTTATTTTTTTCGAAATTAAAAACCTTTTCTAAAAAAGTTTCTTTTGTCAATAATTCTGTCATCTTTTAAAATTTAATTTTGTAAATCAGCAATTGTTGTGCCGTTATTTGCTGCGTACAAAGTGACATAAATATAGGCAATTTTGAGGTAACTTATGTTACTTGTGTAATTAATTTTGTATTTTAACGACTTATGTAACTAATTAATAACTAAAACTTATTTATTATGAATCCAAAATTTATAATGGCCCTACGTCTTTTGTTAGGACTAATCTTGCTTGTGTTTGGCGCAAACAAATTTCTTCAATTTATGCCAAGTCCGCCAATGGAAGGCCCGCCAGCTGACTTTTTCGGCGCATTATTTGCAACTGGTTATATGATTCCGTTAATTGCCATCACGGAAATTGTTGCCGGTGTTTTACTGTTAACCAATAAATGGACCGGATTGGCCCTTGTGCTTGTTGCACCAATTTCCGTAAACATTGTCATGTTCCATTTGGCTTTGGCCCCGGCAGGAATCGCCGCCGCTGCCGTGGTTGCTGTTTTAAATGTGGTTTTAATTTATGCCAATTGGAAAAAATTTAAAACCTTGTTTTAGCCTTTAAAATTCAAATTATACTTAAAAGGCATATCCGTTCGGTTATGCCTTTTTTAGCTATATTTGTTTAAAATTCAACTAAAATGAAAAATCTTTTTTTAGTAAGCACGATTTGCATTTTAATAATTTCCTGCAAAAACTCTGAATCCAATAAAAACAACCCAACCTTGAAATATCCTGCAACCAAAAAAGTTGACACCACAACCAATTATTTCGGAACAGCAATTAAAGATCCATACCGTTGGCTGGAAGACGACATGTCGGCCGAAACTGCCGCTTGGGTTAGTGACCAAAACAAACTGACTTTTAATTATTTATCAAAAATTCCTTATCGCGAAGCTTTAAAAAACCGCCTGGAAAAACTATGGAATTACGAAAAAATTGGCGCGCCATTTAAAGAAGGTGATTATCATTATTTTTATAAAAATAACGGACTGCAAAATCAGTATGTGCTGTATCGCAAAAAAAATGACGAAACTCCTGAAGTTTTTTTGGATCCCAATACTTTTTCTGAAGACGGAACCACATCCTTGGGCGAACTTTCTTTTTCAAAAGATGGAAATATGGTGGCTTATTCCATTTCTGAAGGCGGATCGGACTGGCGAAAAATTATTATTATGGATGCCATTTCCAAAGAAATTAAAGAAGAACCTATTATTGATGTAAAATTTAGCGGCATTTCCTGGAAAGAAAATGAAGGATTTTATTATTCGAGTTATGAAAAACCTAAAGGAAGCGAACTTTCTGCAAAAACCGACCAACACCGATTATTTTATCACAAATTGGGAACCTCACAAAAAAATGATCCCATTGTATTTGGCGACACGCAAAAACGCAGGTATATCACAGGAACGGTAACCGAAGACGGCCACTATTTGCTGATTCGTGCCTCAATATCAACATCTGGCAACGAATTGTATTTGAAAGATTTATCGAAACAAAACAGTCCGATAGTAGCAATCCTTGACAATTTCGATTCGGAAACCACTTTAATGGACAACCAAGATGAAACCTTATTTTTTGTCACCAATTTAAACGCGCCAAATAAGCGTGTTGTTAAAGTGAATGCGAAAAATCCAATTCCGCAAAATTGGGTTGATGTTATTCCCGAAACCAAAAATGTGCTTACGCCATCAACTGCCGGCGGATTTATTTTCACAAAATATATGGTTGATGCTGTTTCGCAAGTAAAACAATATGATTACAATGGAAAATTAATTCGGGAAATCGAATTGCCGGGTGTTGGAACTGCGGGTGGATTTAGCGATAAAAAAGAAGCGACCACCTTTTATTATTCCTTTTCAAATTATATCAATCCGGGTTCCATTTATGCATTCGTGCCTTCAACCGGAATTTCTACATTGTACAACAAACCTGCCATCGATTTTAATCCGGATCTTTATGAAACGAAACAGGTTTTTTATACTTCAAAAGACGGCACTAAAATACCTATGATAATTTCCTATAAAAAAGGAACAATCTTAAACGGTAAAAATCCAACTATTTTATACGGATATGGCGGATTTAACATCAGCTTAACTCCGGGTTTCAGCATTACAAACGCGGTTTGGATGGAACAGGGCGGCATTTATGCCGTTCCAAATTTACGAGGCGGCGGCGAATATGGTAAAGATTGGCATGATGCAGGGACAAAAATGAAAAAACAAAATGTGTTCGACGATTTTATTGCGGCGGCTGAATATTTAATTGAAAACAAGTACACCTCGTCAAATTATTTGGCCATCAGCGGCGGTTCCAATGGCGGACTTTTAGTTGGCGCAACAATGACACAAAGGCCCGATTTAATGAAAGTGGCTTTGCCGGCAGTGGGCGTTTTGGATATGCTGCGTTACCATACTTTTACCGCGGGCGCAGGCTGGGCGTATGATTATGGCACCTCGGAAGATTCAAAAGAAATGTTTGACTACTTAATGGGATATTCACCTGTTCATAATGTAAAAGTGAGCGTTGCATATCCGGCAACTTTAATCACAACAGGCGATCACGATGACCGGGTTGTGCCGGCGCACTCATTTAAATTTGCGGCTGAATTGCAAGAAAAACAAACCGGAAACAACCCAACATTAATACGAATTGAAACCAAAGCCGGACATGGAGCGGGAACACCGGTTTCCAAAACCATTGAGCAATATGCCGATATTTTTGGCTTTACCTTATACAATATGGGTTTTAGGGAATTGCCGAAAGCTTTGTAATACTGAATGTTATAGGGTTATTTGTTAAATGTTATTTGTTGATTATTATTTGGTATATAGAAATCAACTTCTAACTGATAAATTGACACATTACCTTTTTAATTATCAATTTTCTCCTTCATTTTGGAGTTTAATCTATTTTTCTGTAAATTTGATTATTGAAATACAACACAATGACAGCAAATACACTAAAAAAAAAATTGACGGATATTTACCCTTATTAACTATCAAGCAACAAACCTTGCTTTTAGAAATAGTTAAGAGTTTTTTAAATGTTGATAAAGACGCAAAACGTATTACCCGCAAACAATATAATATAGAAATAAAAGAAGCTGTTACCCGCATTGAAAAGGGAAATTTTGTAAAACATGAAGATGCTCTAAAGGAGTTATCTAAATGGTAAAGCAAAAATCATATAAAATTATTTGGGATAGAGTAGCATTAGCGTGGTAATTACTAAATTCCCTAACTATTTTCACCACTCTTTTTCCTAACTTTGGTGTATATTGGAGTTATCGGAGCTGATTCAAGAATACGATAATTTCTGGTTAAGCAAGAAATTCGCCATTATTTTTATGCGTTGTTGTTGGCAGAAATGCTTTTTATTCTGTTTTACGTTTTTCATCATTTATTTTGATTGGATTTTGTCTTGTGTCAAAAACGTCATTAATAATGATTTGATTCTCGAAAACTTTGTAAATCACTTTGTAGTTTCCACTAACTAAATACCTATGATTTTGCTTAAGCCTATCGAGATTAAATTCAATCTGTCCTGATTCAGGATTGTCTTTAATTTGATTTGTAGACTTAAGTATTTGTTTTCGGATTTTGTGAGCAACTTTTTTATTTGCTTTGATAGCGTAGTAATCAAAAATATCTTTAAGGTTCTCAATTGCAAAATCGGTCCAAACTATTTTCATTTTCTACCAATTTTCAGCTATATTTTCTAAATCTTCCTGACTTTTAAATTTTCCTTTTTTGAAATCCAATTCAGATTTTTCAATTCGATTTATTAATTCTTCAACTGTAAAAGATTTGAATTCAGAATGATATTCTTTTTCTCTTTTCAAAATATAACTTTCTAACTTCTCCAAGAAGATTTCATCTTGGAGTTGAGCAAGGTATGTTATCAAATTCAATTTTCGGGTTTGCAAATCCATAGTTTAAATTGTTTTAATCAAATATACAAATTTATTACTTAAGTTTGATTTGAAAACGATACTTTTACCCTACCGCTGGTGCGAGCGTCACGCTCGTACCCAATATAATACAGCAGTCACAAGCAACACGCCCGTGCCAGTAATGGTTCAACTTCCGACTTCTGTCTTCCAACTTTTTTAAATCCCCCTTCGGGGGCTAGGGGGCTTTTGCCTATCTTTGCATCAAACAAACGCAGATGCAATTTAAAGACCTCCAGTTAAACAAACATATTTTAAGGGCAATTTCAGAAAAGGGCTACAACATTCCAACAGCTGTTCAGGTGCAAACCATTCCGCTAATGTTGGCTAAAAAAGATGTGATCGCTTCTGCACAAACGGGAACCGGCAAAACTGCGGCGTTTGCCTTGCCAATTTTGCAAGGGTTATTTGACAAACAAGACCCTTCAAAAAAAGGAAAAAAAATACGCGCGTTGGTGGTAAGTCCAACCCGAGAATTGGCCATTCAAATTGAAGAAAGTTTTAGAGGATACGGCAAATACACCAATTTAAAAACTGCCGTTGTTTTTGGGGGAACTGCCATAGATCCGCAAGTAGCGTTGCTTAAAAATGGCGTTGATATTTTAATTGCCACACCGGGAAGGTTATTGGATTTGCACAAACAAGAACTTTTAAACCTGTCTTTTATTGAAACATTGGTGTTGGATGAAGCTGATCTTATGCTGGATATGGGCTTTATTGACGATGTTAAAAAAATTGAACGCTTGTGTCCGAAAAACAAACAAATAGCCTTGTTTTCGGCGACAATGCCACATAAAGTGGTTGAATTGGCAAAAACCATTTTAAAAAATCCTGAAAAAATAGATGTAACGCCGCTTTATGCTGCCGCCCAAGGCGTAAACCAGGTGTTGTATTATGTGCCCAAAACAAAAAAAATGGAATTGTGCCTCCATTTATTAAGGAATACCATAAAAGGTGACATCCTTATTTTTAGGCGAACCAAGTTTGGCGTGGACAAATTAGAAAAAATGTTGCGCAAAAACGGCTTTAGCGTTGCGAGCATTCACGGCGACAAAACCCAAGCCGATCGCGAAGAAGCCTTGAACAGATTTAAAAATAAGTCAGTTTCCGTTTTAATCGCCACCGACGTTGCTTCCCGCGGCATTGACATCGACAATTTAGATGCCGTTATTAATTTTGACATTCCCAACATCCCGGAATCTTATGTGCATCGCATTGGCAGAACCGGCAGGGCAGGAAATACCGGCGCCTCCTATTCTTTTTGCGCTGCAGATGAAAAAATATACATTCAAGGCATTCAAAAATTGATTAACATCACAATTCCTGTTGTAGAAGACCATCCGTATCCTTTAGATCCAAACGCAAAACCTGAAATTTACAGAAAACTGGGTGTTAAACCCAAAAAAGGTCGCAAATCCGATGCATCCAAAAAAAACAAGAAACGTTGGTATTGAAAAAGGAGACGGAAGTCGGAAGACCGAAGACCGAAGACGAAAAACAGAAGACGCAAGATCAAATACCAAAGACGGAAAACAGAAGATGCAAGATCAAATACCAAAGACGGAAAACAGAAGACGCAAGACCAAATACCGAAGTTCAAAACAAATTCCTTTTCTTTAAAAGGTATTTTATGGTAAAAACAAAGTAAAAAATAATAAAAATTCACTAAAACA
>JACUUQ010000334.1 GCA_014859175.1 Lutibacter sp.
TGCGGTTAAAACAAATTTGGATTGAATTGATTTTTTATAACTTTTACTTGGTTTTCATAAAATACGCAAATTGAAACTGCCGAAAGGCAGGCAGGTTTATATCAAAAAAAAGAAGAAAATTCTGAATCCAAATGACACTTTATAAATTGGAGTACCTTTACAAACTTAAAAAAATTTCTCGCTTACAATGAAACAGAATACTTCAACAGAAAAATGAAAACCAACAAGCAAAAAGCAATCAACACCATCTATTTTAGTATTTTAGGAAATGCTTTGCTGGCCATTGCCAAAGGAATCTCCGGTGTTTTGGGAAATTCTTACGCGTTAATCGCCGATGCCATTGAATCGACCACCGATGTTTTTTCATCAATTTTGGTGTTGTTCGGATTGAAATACGCCACCAAACCCGCCGATGAAAACCACCCTTATGGTCACGGTAGGGCAGAACCCTTAATTACGTTTGCCGTAGTCGGATTTTTGGTTTTTTCCGCCACCATTATTGCTTATGAAAGCATCCAAAATTTGCAATCACCGCAAGTGGCGCCCGAAAAATTCACTTTAATTGTTTTGGCCATTATTGTAATTGCTAAAGAGTTTTTTTACAGAAAGGTTTCCAAAAAAGGTGATGAAACAAAAAGCTCTTCCCTAAAAGCGGATGCTTGGCACCACAGGAGCGACGCAATTACATCGCTCATGGCTTTTATTGGCATATCCATTGCCATTTATATGGGTGAAGGTTATGAAAAAGCCGATGATTGGGCGGCGTTATTTGCCTCGGGATTCATTATTTACAATGCTTATTTAATTTTTAGGCCGGCACTTGGCGAAATCATGGACGAACATTTATACGACGATTTGGTGGCAGAAATTAGACTTGTTTCCATGGGTGTTGATGGTGTGGTGGATACTGAAAAGTGCCTCGTAAGAAAAGCCGGAATCTCATTTCACGTAGATCTTCATTTAATTGTAAACGGCGCCATCAGCGTTTTGGAAGGGCATGAAATAGCGCACAGGTTAAAAGATGAATTGTTGCGAAAATTGCCCGAAATAAATGATGTATTGATTCATATTGAACCGGATAAGATCCCCTAACCCAAAAGAAAATTACTGTTTAAAAGGCCAAAAGCTGAAAGGTGAAAGCTCAAAGCTCAAAGCTCAAGGTTGAAAGTTGAAAGTTGAAAGGTGAAAGCTCAAAGCTGAAAGGTGAAAGCTCAAAGCTCAAGGTTGAAAGTTGAAAGTTGAAAGTTGAAAGTCAAAAGCTCAAAGCTGAAAGCTCAAGGTTGAAAGTTGAAAGCTGAAAGTTGAAAACCTAAATAACAGTGGCTTAATGCCAATAAATACAGCAATTTTTAGCTGAATGTTTTGGGCGTTCCCCGCCGAAAAGGCGGGTCGGGCTTTCCGTTACAAACAAGGTTCACTGAACACCGCTTGAAAATAAAAAACTTGGTGAAGTAATCTTTTTTACTTCGCCGAAAAGGCGAATCAAAAAAGGATTTTCACTACAAACATGGTTCACTGAACTCCTATAAAAAATAAA
>JACUUQ010000335.1 GCA_014859175.1 Lutibacter sp.
ATCATAAATGATAATTTTTGGCTTCAGAATTATTGCTCTTGCAAGCGCAATTCTTCTTTTCATGCCACCGGAAAGTTCATCGGGCATTAAATCAATGGCGTCAACCAATCCTACACTTTCCAAGGCTTCAAGCACCAATTTAAGGGATTCTTCTTCTGATTTATTTTGCTGGCGCATAGGGAATTCCAGATTTTCCCGAACAGTCATTGAATCGTACAAGGCACTTCCCTGAAAAAGAAATCCCAATTGTGTGCGCAATTCATTAAATTCTTTTTGAGGCAGTTTACTGATGTCTTTACCCATAATTTCCAAAGAACCTTCATCGGGTTGCATCAAACCTACCAAACATTTTATCATAACTGATTTCCCGGAACCCGATTTACCCATCAACACTAAATTTTCGCCTTCAAACAATTCCAGCGTAAAACCGTTTAGCACATGGTTGTCGCCAAAACTTTTCTTTAAATTTTTGATGCTTAAAATGGGCGCTATATTTTTTGGTTTTTCCATACCTAAAGTTCAAAGAAAATATCGGTCACAAAAACAGCTATAAAGTCGATGATAAATAAAAGCATGGAGGTATAAACAACGGCCGAATTTGAGGCCTCCCCAACGCCAACGGTCCCTTTGGTGCAATTATATCCTTTAAAACTTCCCACAAGCCCAATGGCAAAGCCAAAGAAAAATGTTTTCACCGTTGCCGGCAGCAAGTCGGAAAATTCAATAGCATTAAAAACCTTGTTAAAATATAGCTGAAAGGACACGTCACCTTTTAAATTTTCCACCAATGCAGAACCAAATAAAGCAATGGCATCACCAAAAATAATCAACAAAGGAATCATTAACGTAGCTGCCATAATGCGGGTTACCACCAAATATTTAAACGGATTTGTTCCGGAAACTTCCATGGCGTCAATTTGTTCGGTTACGCGCATGGAACCCAATTCGGCTCCAATTCCCGAGCTTATTTTTCCCGCGCAAATTAGCGCAATAATCACTGGGCCAATTTCCCGAACTATGGAAATGCTCACCATAGAAGGCATCCAGGATTCTGCGCCAAACTCCATTAAAGTTGGCCGGGATTGCAACGTAAATACCAAACCTAAAATAAAACCGGTAATGCCCACCAAAAACAGGGAGCGATTGCCCATATTGTAACATTGCCGCATTAATTCCTTAAATTCAAAAGGCCTGGTAAAAAGCTCTTTAAAAAAACGGCCGGCAAAATAGGATAGCTCACCAATTTCAGTAAAAAAACTTTTGAGTGAATTTTTTATTTGAATGGATGTAATCATCTTTATAGCATTTTCGCCAGCATAAAGTTATTGCTGAATTCTATGGCATAAAATGATTTATATCAATTTTAAGTCGCTTAAAAATGAAAGGGATTGATAAAATTATTTGCGAAACCAGATTTTTATTCCGTTAAAATAAGGCTTCAATAATTTCTTTTATTGATAAAATTTTTACAATTAAATTATCGTAACAACTTGATATTTATCAGTAAAAGTTAATAAATCAGGTTTTAACTTTA
>JACUUQ010000120.1 GCA_014859175.1 Lutibacter sp.
TTTTTGCAAAATTACGCTTTTTTATTTTGAAAATTATTTGTTGTCAATTCTAAATTAGCCATGTAATAAAAAACAGTATATTTCGATTCTGAAAAAATCGAATTATATGAATGAACAAAAAAGAAGCGATATCCATTTACGTCCCCGATTTAAAATGGAATTTGAGGAGAGCCATCAAAATTTGATTGAGAAGTTTAAAGCGATTTCAAAGAATAAAACGAGCAAGTTTGGCATTGTAATTTCCGATGGACATGTGATTATTGATATTCCTGCGGAAGAAAATCATTTTTGGTCACCGCAATTAAGTGTTGAAATTGAGGTGATTGACGAAAGTAATAGCGCTATTAAAGGATTATTTGGCCCCAAACCACAGGTGTGGACATTGTTTATGTTTATCCATTTTGCCATGGCAGTCGCTTTTATTGGATTTTCTATTATGGCTTACGTAAAATGGATCTTAAAAAGCGATTATAAAACTGCTTTAATGATCGTTTTTGCCCTTCCAATTTTATGGATTGTGATGTATTTTTTGGGTCGATTAGGAAGAAAAAGAGGTCACAAACAAATGGATGAACTTTATGGGTTTTTGATGGAAACGCTTAAAAGTTAAAAAGCCCCCTAACCCCCAAAGGGGGAATTAAAAAAGGTAAAGTTATAGGTTAAATTTTAAAAGACCAAAACAACAAACAGCAAATAAGATCTAATCTGTATACCCAAATCGTCGAAGTTGGCGTTTATTGCTTCGCCAGTCTTTATTCACTTTTACGTACAATTCCAAATGAATTTGTTTGTCGAAAAACTTCTCTAAATCTTTTCGTGCTTCAATACCAACACGTTTTAGTGCAGCGCCTTTATGCCCGATGATAATTCCTTTTTGGGTTTCGCGCTCCACCATAATTACAGAACGTATTCTGATAATTTTATCGCTTTCAATAAATTCTTCGGTTTCCACTTCTACGGAATAAGGAATTTCCTTTTTGTAGTGCATCAATATCTTTTCGCGGATGGCTTCATTGATAAAAAAGCGCTCAGGTTTGTCGGTCAGCTGATCTTTTGGATAAAAAGCGGGTGATTCAGGCAATAATTCAATTATGCGTTCAAAAAGCCCTTCAACATTGAATTTTTCCAAAGCAGAAATCACATAAACTTCGGCATTTGGCACTTTTTCTTTCCAATAAATTACTTTTTCTTCAACCTCTGCCTGCGTGGATTTGTCTATTTTATTAATTAACAGCAGTACAGGAATCTCAGTTTTTTTTATTTTTTCAAAGAATATCTCATCTTTTAATTCCTTTTCGCCAATTTCCACCATATAAATCAGCACATCGGCATCTTCAAAAGCCGATTTCACGAAATCCATCATCGAAGCTTGCAGCTCGTAGGCTGGTTTTATGATTCCGGGTGTGTCTGAAAAAAGGATTTGAAAATCCTCGCCATTAACAATTCCCAAAATTCTGTGGCGTGTTGTTTGCGCTTTTGAGGTGATAATCGATAATTTTTCACCAACAAATGCATTCATTAATGTGGATTTACCCACATTAGGATTCCCAATAATATTTACAAAACCTGCTTTGTGCTTCATTTTCAAGAGTTAAAATGCAAAGGTAACCCTAAAAATTTTTAATTTTAAAAAACTTATTGCTTTTTTAAAAAAAGATGTATCTTTGCAATCCAAATCGCGGGGTAGAGCAGCAGGTAGCTCGTCGGGCTCATAACCCGAAGGTCGCTGGTTCGAGTCCAGTCCCCGCTACTACAAAGAGAACTTAGAAATAAGTTCTCTTTTTTTATGAAAAAAATTAAGATTTTTGGTTTTTTTAACCAATCTCTATTTCTTACCCAGAAGATAATCAGGAATACAATTAGGCATATAAATTTGTATTTTAAATCGTTCAAAAAATTTGACAGACAATTATTTGGAATTTTTTACCACAGTATCTATAATGCTTATTTAACTATAAATATTTAGAATCATAAAATTTTAATGCAAACATCAAAATTGTTTAAATTTACTTATATAAAGTTAAACAGAAGTGTTAAGCTTTATGATAGAGCTTACAAAAATAGCCATTTAGGGAGGCAAATCATATGAAAAATTCAAATTGAAATTCAAAAGAAATCCTCAAAAAATTAATTGAATAGAACATAATTTAAAATAAAAACATATGGAATTGGTACAAAACGCATTAGAATTTGAGCAACGTAAAATGATATTAAAAACAACAAATGAGCGTATTTTGGCTTCAAGAGAAGTTAAATCGTTAATTTTGGGATTAAATGAAGTTTATAAGAAAACCAAAAATCCGGAATTAATGGATTTGATGAAAAGGCTGACAGTAATCAAACAGAAAATCGAAAAGAGATTAAACTTGCGATTGTCAATTTAAAAAATGAAAATAGCTTTAACCTTAGTCACTACAATAAGTTTGTTTGTGACAACGTTTTTAACAACTCACAATTCACAAATTATGAATGCAAAGCCATCAATTTATGATATATCGATCACAAGTTTAACAGGTGAAAAAATAGATTTATCAAAGTTTAAAGGAAAAAAAATACTGATTGTAAATACGGCGTCGGAATGCGGATTTACAAAACAATTTGCCGATTTGCAGAAATTGCACGAAAAATATCAGGATAAATTGGTGATTATTGGCGTGCCGTGCAATCAGTTTGGCGGACAAGAACCCGGAAATGCGCTAGAAATACAATCGTTTTGCCAGGTAAATTATGGTGTTACCTTTTTAATGACCGAGAAAGTCGATGTTAAAGGTGATAATCAGCATTCATTATACCAATGGCTTACCAAAAAAGAATTGAACGGCGTTAAAAGCAGTTCGGTAAAATGGAATTTCCAAAAATATTTGATTGATGAGCAAGGAAATTTTATTGATTATTATTTTTCTTTAACAAATCCAATGAGTTCAAAAATCACAAAACAGCTCTAATGAAACGAGCATAGCAAATTTTGATACACACAGAAATTATTAATAGCGAACTGCACCTGTACCAATAAAAAAAATAAAAATTAAACAGATGAAACGAGCATAACAAATTTTGATACGCAAAGGAATTATTAATAGCGAACAGCAGCTGTACAGCTAAAAAATAAAAATTAAACAGATGAAAAAAGCGCCTTGGTTGTTGGTTTTTTTAGCGCTTAATTTTGGCGCTTTGGGAATTGGGGTTTTGTTGATGAACAATGGGCCGCAAGACAGTTGGTATGCAGCGCTCAACAAAGCGCCTTGGACGCCACCGGGCTGGTTTTTTGGCGTGGCTTGGACCACCATTATGATTACTTTTTCGATTTATATGGCTTATTTAATTCAGGCAAAATCCAACGCCAATATTTGGTTGCTGTTTTTTGTGCAATTTGTTTTAAATACTTCGTGGAATTACGTATTTTTTAATCAGCATTTGGTTTTGTTGGGATTGTTGGTCATTGTGCTTTTAACGGTTGTTGTGGGTTATTTTTTGCTGAATTTCAGAAATGTCTTGAAACAAAAAACCTGGTTAATTGTTCCTTATTTTATTTGGCTCATTGTGGCGAGCTCTTTAAATGCCTATGTTTATCTGAACAATTAAATTTTCAAATGAATTTTAGTTACAATGATTTTTACGCATTCAATTTTTATGGTTTCATTGGTAATAAGAAGCTGTATGGCATTAATTGATTTTAATAAAGAAAGTGATATTTCCGATTGGGAAATTGTGAACGATGCGGTGATGGGTGGCCGATCTGGCAGTAAATTTTATTTAAATGATGAAGGCAATGGCGTTTTTAAAGGAAAAGTTTCCTTGGAAAATAACGGTGGTTTTGCTTCTTTACGACATCGTTTTACACAAAAGAATATTAAAGGCTACAAAAAAGCAATAATTTACCTTAAAGGCGATGGCAAACGCTACCAATTTAGGGCAAAGACAAATAAAAATGACCAACAAGCTTATGTTTCCTATTTTGAAACAACCGGAAATTGGCAAACTGTTGAAATAAAACTTTCTGCGCTTGAACCAACTTTTAGGGGAAGAAAATTAAATATGCCCAATTTCCCTGCGGAAGAATTGGAAGAAGCAGGATTTATGATTGGCAACAAAGTGAATGAAAATTTTGAACTAGTTATCGATAAAATAGTCTTGGAATAATATATTTATCATTAAATTTACTGAGCTAAATCGGCCTCTAGCTCAGTTGGTAGAGCAACTGACTCTTAATCAGTAGGTCGTGGGTTCGAAACCCACGGGGCCGACAAAAAAGGAGATTTAATTTTAAAATTAAATCTCCTTTTCAATTATAAATCCGGGAGAAAATACACATCAAAAACATCATTTAAATTTTCAGTAAAAGAACAAGGATGGAAGCGTATGAAGAAGGAATATTAAATAGCTTTAAAATTATACAATAAAATTTGATTTTTGCAGTTTTTAAATTTCATAGCCTTCCATTTTCAAGTAATTATTTAAAAATATATAAAAAACCCAAAATGTTAAACTTTTTAAAATATTTCGGCATCTTTTTGCAGCGCAATTTTAAAGTCCTAAATTGCGCCTTCTTAAAGTTTGATATTAAACCTAATGATTTACAATGATTTATAAAACAATATCCCTATTGTTAATCGGAATTTTTTTCTTTACAATTAACTCCGCATTTTCGTTTAAACCAAAAAGCACAAAATTAATTGAAACCGTTGTCAACAACAGTATTGAAGCTAAAGTAGATGCTGTTTACAATAATTTGATGACCAATAATTTTATGCTTCCCAACAAAATAAGCTTTGCCAAAGCAATGGAAGGCTACTTTAAGTTGAAGGAAAAAGGAATTATCCAAAAGGATATCTTAACCCTTGTTGATTATAGTTTGTCTTCCAAAGAGAATAGGTTATGGGTCATCGATCTAAAAAATAATAGTATTTTATATCAGTCTTTGGTTTCTCACGGCAGAAACTCGGGAAATGAATATGCGGCCAAATTTTCCGACAAGCCAGAATCTTATCAAAGCAGTCTGGGATTTTATGCAACAGGTGAAACCTATTATGGCAAACATGGCTATTCTTTAAGATTGGATGGTTTGGAAAAAGGAATTAACAGCAATGCCAGAGCAAGAGCAATTGTTGTGCACGGCGCCGATTACGTTTCTGAAAAATTTGCCCAACAAAATGGAAGATTGGGAAGAAGTTTGGGCTGTTTAGCCTTGTCGCAAGATCTTACAAAAGAAGTTATTGATACCATTAAAGACAAATCGTGCTTATTTGTTTATTATCCTTCATCATAAAATTCTTGTTTTTTTGCAATAACAAGGAGTGCCTAAAGTTGGGAGTGCCTAGAGTGCCTAAAGTTTTTATAACTCTTTAACTTTATGTTTTTCTTTTTAAGTTAAAGTTTTAGTCTTGTTTTACTTGCCCATATTTAAACTATGCTCAAATCAAAAAAAGAAACAGACAATACCATTTATTAATTTTTTTAACTCTAAGTACTCCAAACTCTAGGTACTTTAAGTACTAAAATTTCAATCAATCCAACTTTTTATACAAATCCATATCCAAACTGTAAAGGTCGTCCCTAAATTGCAGGATGCCATTTTCACTCCAGGCGGTCCAATACAAAATATGAATGAACACTTCCTTTTTAATTTGCACTTGTGATGTTTTGCCGGTGTTTATGGCTTCGTCAATTTTTTCCAAATCCCATTTTTCCGGATCATCCAACAAATATTCAGTCAATTCAAACGGATTTTGTACCCGAATGCAGCCCGAACTTAAGGCGCGAATATCCTTTTCAAAAAAACCTCTGGTATTCGTATCATGCAGATAGACGGTAAATCGGTTTGGAAACATAAATTTCACCAATCCAAGGGAATTTGTGGCTCCCGGACTTTGAACATATCTGTAGCTTCTCGACCTGCCGGCGTTCCACTGCCAAGGATTTACAACGCGATTATTGGAATCATAAATGGTAATTTTTTTATTGCTGAAATAATTTCGGTTTTTAATGGCGGCAGGCACCACATCTTTTCTTAAAATGGTTGGCGGAACCGTCCAAGTTGGATTGAATATTAAATGTGTCAATTTGGAGGATAACACAGGCGTTTTTCTTGATGGCCTGCCAATAATTACCTTATGAACCCTTATGGTATCTGAATTTTGAACAACACGCAAGGAATAATCGGGAATGTTGATAATGAAGTATTCTCTTTCAAATTCTCTTGGAAACCACCGCCAGCGTTCCATATTCGCGATGATTTGTTTTTTGCGTTGTTCTTTGGTGAAGTTTAAAGCTTCAACAGTGCCGCCGCCAATTACGCCGTCAATCCCAAGTCCGTGGCGCATTTGAAATTTCTTTACGGCCAATTCCGTGGTTTCATCATAAATAGCAGTAATAGAATCTAAAGGTTTCAGATCTTTCCAATAGATTAATTTTTTTTTGATTTCAACAATTACAGGATGTGAGTCGTTTAAAACAATTTTATTTTTAATTTCAATTTTTTTAAAAGGATCTTTTGGCAAGGAATTTATAATTTTAAGGGCTGTTTTTAGTCGTTTGTAAACAATATGATTTGGCAATGCAGCATTTACTGCAAAATCAAGAGAATCTTTTTCCTGAAAATTAAGCAGCAATTTTTTAAAGTCGATGTTGTTTTCTTTTAAGTCCCAATTGCTGTATATTTTATTCGGATTTAAACTTCCTTTTGAAACTTTTTGAACGTATCGGCTTAAATTTTCTGTCAGTAAAATATCATAATCTATCAATTTTTCATCAGTTAAATTTTCAAAGTTCTCTTCTGAATTTTCTATTTTTTTTAAGTCGAAATCCTTTGGAAACAAACCATCTTGTTCTATATTGATTAAAAGTGCGTTGATGTTTTTTCGATTGTATTCGGTCAGCCAAAAAGTCTTGTTTTGGTTGGTGTTATAAAAGGCAATAACGCTAGAATCTTTTATTTTGGTAATTCTGGCGGAATCGATAGGGATAATTTTGCCGGCTTCGGTAATTTCAATTTTTGGAAGCTGAACAATTTTTGGCGGCTGCACTTTTTCTTTGCAGGATATAAAAATAAAAAGCGCTAAAAATAAAGAAATTAATTTCATGGCGTTTTTGCTAATTTCACTTTAAAGATACGGATTTCAGCAATCGAAAACAATAGTAATATGAGCGATTTTAGTGGAAGAGTGGCTTAAAATAATTAAAAATGGCTGGATGGATCTGATTTAATTTGTGCTATTTCAGCAATAATTACCATAAAATCTGTAAATAAATGGAAGTTAAGTTTTTTGGATGTCGTAGTAATTTACTATAGAAATGGAATGATATTTAAAAAACAGGCGATGATTTTCACCAAATTTACCCGAAGTAAAATTCATTTTCAAAAATCAAAAGAGAAATAAATGCCGATAATAATTTTAAAAAAGCAAACTATAATTAAATAATGACTAAAAAATCATCTTTTTTTCTTGTAAATTTTATCAAATATACAATTGCTAAAAACATTGTCAGTTTTAAGTCAAACTGCATCAAAAAAAATTAAAATTGAAACAAAACATTCCTGTAAAATCGCAAATCAGTAAAACCAATTTAAAAGTTCACTAAAAAACGTTTTGGGTATCGTAGTTAGAAAATAATCAAATTGGCATTTTTATTGTTTTTTATAAATTTGCACCCGTTCTTGCGACCACAGAAATTTAGAGGGTTATAAACAAGAAATTGACTAAAAAATACAGTAAAAATGAGTACTACATTATTTGATAAAGTTTGGGATTCACATGTGATTCGAAAAATTAACGACGGGCCGGATGTTTTGTTTATCGACCGCCATTTGATTCATGAAGTGACAAGTCCGGTAGCATTTTTGGGATTAAAAAGCAGAAATAACACGGTGTTGTATCCTAACAGAACTTTCGCCACCGCCGACCATAATACGCCAACCATCAACCAGCATTTGCCGGTTGAAGATCCATTATCGGCAAATCAGCTAAAAGCTTTAGAAGAAAATTCGGCCGAATGGGGAATTACGCATTGGGGATTGGGCCATCAAAAAAACGGAATTGTCCATGTGGTAGGTCCGGAAAACGGAATTACGCTTCCTGGCGCAACCATTGTTTGCGGAGATTCGCATACTTCAACCCACGGCGCTTTTGGCGCAGTAGCTTTTGGTATTGGAACTTCCGAAGTTGAAATGGTGCTGTCTTCACAATGCATTATGCAGCCGAAACCGAAAAAAATGCGCATCAATGTGAACGGAAAATTAGGTTTTGGGGTTACGCCAAAAGATGTGGCTTTGTTCCTGATTTCTAAACTTTCAGCATCGGGCGCTACAGGTTATTTTGTGGAATATGCCGGCGACGTGTTTAAAAATATGAGCATGGAAGGCCGAATGACCGTGTGCAATTTAAGCATTGAAATGGGAGCCCGAGGCGGAATTATTGCTCCAGATGAAAAAACTTTCAGTTATGTGGAAGGAAGATTGTTTACGCCAAAAGGCGCTGCATGGGACAAAGCGATGGATTTTTGGAAGACGCTAAAAAGCGATGAAGATGCCGTTTTTGATGAGGAAATCAACTTTTTGGCCAGCGATATTGAACCGATGATTACTTATGGAACAAATCCGGGAATGGGAACAAGCATTTCAAACTATATTCCTAAAGCGGAATCGGTTGAAGGCGGTGTTGCATCTTACAGAAAATCCTTGGAGTATATGGGATTTCATGAAGGGGACAAAATGATCGGAAAAAAAGTGGATTTTGTGTTTCTGGGAAGTTGCACCAACGGAAGAATTGAAGACTTTAGGGCGTTTGCATCTATTGTGAAAGGAAGAAAAAAAGCAGAAAATATTACTGCTTGGCTGGTTCCCGGATA
>JACUUQ010000121.1 GCA_014859175.1 Lutibacter sp.
CTAATTTTTAAACATGGCACAAAAACCTAGCATACCAAAAGGAACACGCGATTTTTCACCTATTGAAGTGGCAAAAAGAAACTATATATTTTCAACCATTCGACAGGTTTTTGAAACATACGGATTTCAGCCTATTGAAACGCCAAGTTTTGAAAATTCTGAAACTTTGATGGGAAAATATGGGGAAGAAGGAGATCGGTTGATTTTTAAAATATTAAATTCGGGAGATTATTTAAATAAGGTTGATAATACATTGCTTCAAGCCAAAGACAGTTTAAAAGTTACCTCAAAAATTTCAGAAAAAGCCTTGCGTTACGACTTAACAGTGCCTTTTGCCCGTTATGTGGTTCAGCACCAAAATGAAATTGAATTTCCTTTTAAACGTTATCAAATGCAACCTGTTTGGCGCGCCGATCGTCCGCAAAAGGGTCGTTTCAGGGAGTTTTACCAGTGCGATGCCGATGTGGTTGGAAGCAAAAGTTTGTGGCAGGAAATAGAATTTGTGCAATTGTATGATGCCGTATTCAGTAAATTAAATTTACCTGGAACCACCATCAAATTGAACAATCGTAAAATTTTGGCTGGCATTGCCGAAATTATTGGTGCTGCTGATAAATTAATCGATTTTACGGTGGCGCTTGATAAATTGGACAAGATTGGTGCCGATGGCGTTGCCAAAGAAATGACGGAAAAAGGCATTTCGATTGAAGCCATTGAAAAAGTAAAACCTTTATTCAGTTTTCAAGGCAGCAATCAAGAAAAATTAAATCAATTACAGTCTTTATTGGCCGAATCAACAGAAGGCACCAAAGGGGTGGAAGAGTTGCGCTTTGTGGTGGATAATGTTGAAAAGTTCGGACTGGAATCGGCCAATTTGGTGATTGACGTTACCTTGGCACGCGGGTTAAATTATTACACTGGCGCCATTTATGAAGTTTCTGCGCCTGAAAGCGTAAATATGGGTTCTGTTGGCGGCGGCGGAAGATATGATGATTTAACCGGGATTTTCGGTTTAAATGATATGAGCGGTGTTGGTATTTCGTTTGGGCTGGACCGTATTTATCTGGTGTTGGAAGAATTAAATTTATTTACAGATTTGGAGTTGCCAAAACCCAAAGTGCTCTTTATTAATTTTGGCGATGCTGAAGCTGCTTTTTGTATGAAAGCCTTGGTGGAATTGCGAAAAAACAACATTAAATCGGAATTGTATCCCGATAGCGCCAAATTGAAAAAACAAATGAATTACGCCAATAAAAGGGAAATTCCTTATGTGGTAATGGTTGGCGCTGACGAAATTGAAAAGAATGTTTACACTTTAAAAAATATGCAAAGCGGCGAACAGCAAGTTTGTAGTTTAAAAGAATTAGTTAGAATCACGGCGCAACTTTAAAATAAATTGTAAATTTGCCCCTTAATGAATAAAAATGTTTGAAGGTAAAAACATAATGACAAACAGAATTGATGAAATGGGAGATGATCACGTAGGATCCTCTGCCAAAACACCTTTAAGAGCTGATGCTTTTGATATTTCGGACCACGATAAAATTGCGCGAATTCAAGAAAGCGTAAAAGATATCTTGATTACTTTAGGGATGGATTTGGAAGACGACAGTTTAAAGGGAACCCCCAAAAGAGTGGCAAAATCATTTGTGAATGAAATATTTGGCGGATTAAATCCGGCTAATAAACCAAAATTATCCACATTCGACAATAATTATAAGTATGGTGAAATGCTGGTTGAAAAAAACATTGTTGTTTATTCAACTTGTGAACATCACTTATTGCCAATTGTGGGCAGGGCTCATGTCGCTTACATTTCCAACGGAAATGTGCTTGGCTTGTCTAAAATGAATCGCATTGTGGATTTTTACGCAAAACGGCCACAAGTTCAGGAACGTTTAACCATGCAAGTGGTGCAATCGTTGCAGGAAGCTTTGGGCACGGAAGATGTAGCTTGTGTTATTGATGCCAAACATTTGTGCGTAAATTCTCGTGGCGTTCAGGATATTGAAAGCAGCACAGTAACTTCTGAGTTTGGTGGAAAATTTAAGGAAGCAGAAACTAAAAGAGAGTTTTTAGACTATATACAAATGGATACAGATTTTAGTAAAATACAATAAATCGAATAAAAATCAGCAATTAAAAGCATCCATTTGGGTGCTTTTTTAGTTTGGCGCCAGTAAATTAAAAGGGTAATAAGGAATATTACGAAGGATCCAAAAAACAACAATGATAGCCAAAATTAACAAAGGCATTTTGGGATGATACATATAATTATAGATGTTTTTTTTGAAAACTTTATTGATGGCAGTTACAATAAAGTGATATCCTAAAATCAGCAAACTTATAAAATACAGTACATTTTGCTGTAAAACACCAAAAATATTAAAATTTAAAAGTTGGTGGGTGGCGCGCTGGCTTCCGCAGCCCGGACAATAAATACCCGTAGTAAAATACAAAGGACATTCGGGAAGGTAGTTGACTTCGTTCGGATTGATGAAAAAATATAAGAAGATTAAACTTAATCCTCCCAAAATAATGGCAAACCATTTAATTTTATTCAACATATTTTTTAAAAATTGCCCATCATAGCCAAACCTCCTAAAGCAAATACAAAAACAAGATAAAATAGGCCAATGACAAGGCTTGCGACAATTCCCCAAGTCATCCATTTCTGCGCTTCTTTGGAAGCTTTTAGCGCACCTTCATAATCTCCAAGGTCGAACTTGGTATTTACTTGCGCGGCATTTACAATACCTACAATTCCGAAAGGCAAACAACAAAAGATGGTCACTAAAATACATTCTATCAAATAGTTTTTTGGTGGATGTTGGTTCATAGTCGCTTTTTAGAGATTTAATTGCATTAAGCCAAATTATGAAAAAAATAATGAATTGGAAGGATTCCGATAAAAATCTGATAAATTTCATTTTTAATTTATTTAATACTAACTAATTTAAAAACTCGTTCAGCAGTATGGGCGATAGTTTTTGACTTAATTCTGTTTTTGAATAAATTATTGTCATAACTTTGTTTAATAATTTTTCAATAAATCAATAAAAAATAGGACTATGGATTTTAAAATTGGTGACAAAATTGCTGTTATTGACGATGTTATTAAAGGAAAGGTGATTGCCGTTCATCCGAATAAAATTGTTATTGAAGATGCAGACGGATTTTCTTATGAATATGCGCCAAAAGAATTGGTGGTTATTAAAGAAAGCCAGAAAGAGCTCTCTAAATTCAGCGATATTAACAATGACTTTTTGGCTGAAAAAATGAATGAAACCTCCAAAAATAAACACACGGCAAAATTTAAAACCAATGTGAAGCCAGATAAGTTGCCGCCTATGGAAGTTGATTTACACATAAATCAGCTTGTTGCTTCAACCAAGGGAATGGATAATTATGATATGTTGACGCTTCAGTTGGAAACGGCCAAACACAAATTGGAATTTGCCATTAAAAACAGGATTCCGAAAATAGTTTTTATCCACGGAATGGGTGCCGGAGTTCTTAAAACAGAATTGGAATTTTTATTTAAAAAATACAATGTTTATTGGAATGACGCTTCCTTTCAAAAATATGGTTTGGGCGCGACAGAAGTTGGAATCTATCAAAATCCTAAAAATTAGTTTTTAATTTCTAATTTTCCAAAATTGAAGGTTTCTAAGAAAATACGTTCCTTTCCGTCATTAAAATTTAAATTTGAAATGGTAATTTCATAAGAATAACCAGTTACAATACCATTTGCCAAAATTTCCGTGGCGTCAATGTTTATGGTGCCGCCATCGGCTTTAAGTTCTTTTATGATTTTTGGTTCCAGTGGAGGAATATCTTGGCAAAAATAAGTTGCAGTAATGCCTTTATCAAAAATTCTGTAGGTCGCCGAAGCAGAAGCGGAAATTGGAAGCGATACCGATGGCGTGGTTCCAAAGGCAGTTGAAGGAAGCGTTAAAACCAAAACTTCTGTGCTATTTGTGCTCGCAATGTATAAAACATATTTCCCGCACGTATTCACTTTTTCGGTAAACTCAAATATAGGAACATCAAAATCCCCATCATTGCAAGCGTTTAGGGAGAATGCCAAAAAGAGTATCAATAGTTTTTTCATAAGTGATAATTTCAACGCAAAAATAACAGTTTTAGGCAAGTCAGCACCAAATGAAACCAACTATTTTAATTACTTTTGCTTTTAATGAAAACGATATACTTAGATAACGCTGCCACAACACCCATATTGCCTGAAGTCATTGAAGCCATTTCAAGCGCAATGGCCAATGTTTACGGGAATCCGTCATCAATTCATCACGTTGGACGAAAGGCAAGATCGATGGTTGAAACGTCACGAAAAAATATTGCAAAACATTTTAATGCTTCGGCGCAGGAAATAGTTTTTACGGCTGGCGGAAGTGAGGCAGACAATTTAATCCTTAGAAATGCCGTTACCAATTTAGGTATTAAAACGATTATTTCATCTAAAATTGAACATCATGCTGTTTTGCATACCATTGAAAATTTGAAGAAGGAATTTGATATCATATTCAAATTTGTTGATTTGGATGATAGCGGGAATGTTAATTATGAGCATTTAGAACAATTGCTTGAGGAATCTGATGATAAGAAATTGGTAAGTTTGATGCACGTAAATAATGAAATAGGAAATATCTTAAATCTTGAAAAAGTTTCGGAATTGTGCATTGCCAACAATGCGTTGTTTCATTCTGATGCTGTGCAGGGCATCGGTCATTTCAACATTGACATTAAAAAAACGCCCATTGATTTTTTTGTGGCAAGCGCCCATAAATTTCACGGTCCGAAAGGCGTCGGATTTGCTTACATAAAGAGAGGATTTGGCATTCAGCCAATGTTACTTGGCGGCGAGCAGGAGCGAGGTGCCAGGGCAGGAACAGAAAATGTGCACAGCATTTTAGGGATGGAAAAAGCCTTGGAAATTTCATGTATGAATATGCAGGAAGAATCTGCATCAATCCAACAACTTAAAAATTATTTTATAGGCGCGTTGAAGCAAAATATTGATGGAATTGAATTTAACGGACAATCGGAAAGTGAAACGGACAGTACCTATACCGTTTTAAATGTTCGTTTTCCAAAAGATTATGCGATGTTGCTTTTTAATTTGGATTTAAAGGGCATTGCGGTATCGGGCGGAAGCGCCTGCCAAAGCGGAAGCAATTTGGGTTCGCACGTATTGCACGCTATTTTACCTGAAATTGAAGCTAAAAAAACATCTGTTCGGTTTTCTTTCAATAAATTCAACACCAAGGAAGAAATTGATTACGTAATTCATACACTTATAAAACTGATTAAGTAGATGCTAAATTATCCGATAAAATTTGATCCAATATTAAAAGAAAAAATTTGGGGCGGCACAAAATTACTGACCAAACTCAATAAAAAATCAACATTGAAAAATATTGGCGAAAGCTGGGAATTGTCTGATGTTGAAGGTGATATTTCCATAGTGTCAAATGGAAAATTGAAAGGAAAAACCTTGCGGGAATTGCTGGAAACTTATAAAGGTAAATTGGTTGGGGAAAATAATTATGACCGTTTTGGAAATAATTTTCCGCTGCTGATAAAATTTATTGATGCCAAAGAATACTTGTCCGTTCAAGTGCATCCAAATGATGAGCTTGCCAAAAAACTGCACAATTCATTTGGGAAAACGGAAATGTGGTACATTATGCAGGCTGATTCTGGTTCAAAACTTATTATTGGATTTAATAAAGAAATTACGCCAGATCAATATCTGAATTATGTCGCCGAGAAGAAAATACCTTCCATTTTAAATGATGTAACGGTTAAGGCCGGCGATGCCTTTTTTATTGAACCGGGAATGGTTCATACCATTGGCGCCGGGATTTTGCTGGCCGAAATTCAGCAGACATCTGATATTACCTACAGAATTTACGATTGGGATAGGGTAGATGATCAAGGAAATCCGAGAGCTTTGCATACCGATTTGGCTGTTGAAGCCATCAATTTTAGGAATAAAATCAGTGCAAAATACCAATATTCCACCTATATAAATTCTTTAAATACCATTGTAAAATGTCCTTATTTCATCACAAATTTTATCCATATTGTTGGCGAAAAAGAATTGGATTATTCTCAAACAGACTCTTTTGTTGTTTTTATGTGCGTGCAAGGAAAAGCTACAATTTCAATGGATAAAAATTCGGAAATCATTAATTATAGCGAAACAGTGTTGCTTCCTGCGACTGCAGAAAAAGTGGTTATTTCGTCAAAAAATTGTAAATTGTTAGAAGTAACAGTTTAAATGACATTCACTTCAATTTCAAGCGAAATCTTGAAAGTTTCCATCACTTTTTGCTGAATTTCTAGCGCCAAACCATAAATTTCTTTTCCGGTTGCGTTGTTGTAATTCACCAAAACCAGCGCTTGTTTTTCGTGCACGCCCGCATCTCCAAAACGTTTTCCTTTAAAGCCGCATTGCTCTATTAACCAACCGGCCGGAATTTTAATTTCGTTTTCAGAAATACTATAATGCGGAATTTCAGGATGTTTTTCTGACAGTTCCTTGTATAAATCGGAGTTAATTACGGGGTTTTTAAAAAAACTTCCGCTGTTTCCAATTTTTTTGGGATCGGGAAGTTTACTTTGTCTGATGGCAATTACCGCATCAGCAATATCTTTGATGGAAGGATTTTTTTTATCTGCCAATAGATCTTTGATGGCGCCGTAAGAAATATTGATGTTGTGATTTTTTTTGGTGAGCTTAAAAGTAACATTCAAAATAATGTATTTTCCTTTCAACTCATTTTTAAAAACGGAATTCCGGTATCCAAAATCGCAATCAGCATTTGTGAAAATTTTTGTATTTCCTGTTGCAATTTCCAAGGCTTCTAATTGCTTAAAAACATCTTTAATTTCAACGCCATACGCGCCAATATTTTGAATGGGCGAAGTGCCCACATTTCCCGGAATTAAAGCTAGGTTCTCCAATCCGCCATAGTTTTGGGAAATGCACCAAAGCACCAATTCGTGCCAATTTTCACCGGCTTCCGCCGTGATTAAAACTTCATTTTCATCAAAATCATTTACGATAATTCCTTTTGTGTTTAAGTGAATTACCAATTTTTCAACATCGCCGGTCAGCAGAATATTGCTTCCGCCGCCCAACAAAAAAATATCTTTTTCAGAAGTTATGATTTCTTTTAATTCTTTGACGGAATTTACGGTAACAAAACGTTTGGCATTTGTATGAATGCCAAACGTGTTGTAAGGTTTTAACGATATGTTTTGTTGAATTTCCAACTATTTTTGGTTGTATTTTTTAATCGCTGCTTTTAAAATTTCTACGGAACGAATAAGATCTTCTTTTTTGAGCACATAAGCAATCCGAACCTGTTTGGTGCCAAATCCCGGTGTGGAATAAAATCCGGCTGCAGGAGCCACCATCACCGTTTGGTTTTCCAAACTAAAATCTTCCAGCAACCATTGCGCAAATTTATCGGCATTATCAACAGGCAATTCGGCAACACAGTAGAAAGCGCCTTTTGGTGTGGCCACTTTTACGCCTTCAATTTTATTCATTTCAGCAATTAAAATATCTCTTCGTGCTTTATATTCTACAATTACCTCATCAAAATAGGATTGTGGCGTTTCTAAAGCGGCTTCACTGGCAATTTGTTCAAAAGTTGGCGGACTTAACCTTGCTTGCGCGAATTTTAACACAGTGCTGATAACTTCCTTGTTTTTACTGACCAAACAGCCAATTCTGGCGCCGCACATACTGTAACGTTTTGAAACAGAATCAATGATGATGGCGTAATCATCCAAGCCAAATCCGCTTAAAACAGATTGATATGTTTCATTGTCATAAATAAATTCTCTGTAAACCTCGTCGGCAATCAAAAATAAATCGTGTTTTTTTACGATATCGGCAAGCTTTTGAATTTCTTCTTTGGAATACAAATAACCGGTCGGATTGTTGGGATTGCAAATTAAAATGGCTCTGGTTTTTGAAGTAATCAATTTTTCAAATTCTTCTATTGGCGGCAAGGCAAAATTGTCTTCAATTTTTGAAATCACCGGAACAATTTTTACGCCGGATGCTGTTGAAAAACCCAGATAATTCGCGTAAAATGGTTCGGGAATAATAATTTCATCACCGGGATCTGTAATGCTTCCCATCGCGAACATTAAAGCTTCAGATCCGCCGGTAGTGACAATAATTTCATCCGCAGTTACAGGAATATTTCTTTTAATATAATAGTTTGCGAGTTTTTTTCGATATTCCTCAGAACCTTCAGAACGGCTGTAAGCAAGCACTTTAACAGTGTTATTTTTTACCGCATCAAGCGCAATTTTTGGTGTTTTTATGTCAGGTTGCCCAATATTCAAATGAAAAACTTTAATTCCCCTCTTTTTGGCATTTTCCGCATAAGGAACCAATTTTCTGATTGGAGATTCGGGCATCGTCGCACCTTTTATTGAGATTTTAGGCATCGTATTTTGTTTATAAATAATAGACTGCAAAATTGCGAAATAAATTTTGAAATTCTTGCCTTTTCAGTGCATTTGTTGAAGGTTAAAATACTCATAAATTTATGTTTTCAACAAGTAATTTTGTAAATTAAGGCAATTATTAAATGTAAAATATATTGAATTCCTATTTACCTTAGGAAATATTATAGGTTATAGCCAAAATTTATTTCTGATTTTAGATGACAGTTTCGATTTATCCTCAAAATTAGGAATTACCCTTCACGGAATTATTGGCTACGAGCTTTTTAAAGATTTTGTGGTCGAGATAAATTACAGCGCAAAACG
>JACUUQ010000122.1 GCA_014859175.1 Lutibacter sp.
ATTTCCAAACAATTCCCCTTTATATTCTGAAATTGATTTATGGCAATTCATACATACGTTGGCTGTTGGAATACCAGAAGTTTTACTGTGTTTTGCTGAAGAGTGACAGTACTGACAATCAATTTTATTGTCACCTGCATGAACTGCATGCGAAAATACAATTGGCTGAATTGGCTGATAACCTTCATTGACATCTATTTGCATTAACCATCCAAATAATAACCACGCGCCTAATAATATAGAGAAGATTATGAACAGAAAACGCAAGAAAGGATTAAAAAGCAACGTTTTTAATACGCTTGGTTCTTTTTCTTCATCAGTTACAGCAGCTTTTCTGTTGGTAAGTGCCGCTACTATTAATGATAACAACAACAAGGCTCCAATGGTTATGGCAAGTGTTGGTAAAACACCAATTCCCGGTTTGTTAAAAATTTCTTGATCGGCTGCGGAAGCAGTTGCGGCAGCAGGAGCAACATCGCCCACGGCCATGTATTTTAATAAGTCATCTAAATCTTGGTCCGTAAGTTGCGGAAATGGCGTCATTGCAATCGGAGAATATTCAGAAGCAGTTTTCGCCAATTTGTCACCTGATGCAATTAAAGCCGCATTGTCTTTTATCCATAATTTTAACCAATCATCTTCATACTTGTCTCCAATTTTTAAAAGCGGCGGACCAATTAATTTCCCTTCCAGTTTGTGACAAGCAGCACAATTTGTTTTATAAATTTGCTTACCGCGCTCCACGCCTGGATCAACTTCTGTTGCCACGGCAGCAACTGCTTCAACCGGTTTTCCTTTGGTATATTCTAAAATATCCATAATATCTTGATCCGACAATTGCGGATTCGCGGTCATTGGCAACCTGTTGTTTTCTTCAAAAACCTGAATTGCTAATTTATCGCCTGACTTAATCATTCCCGGACTGTCTTTAATCCAGGCAATCAACCAATCTTGGTCTCTTTTTTCCGTAATTCCCAATAAGGCGGGACCAACCAATTTTGCGTCTAATTTATGACAGGCAGCGCATACAGATTTGAAGAGTTTCTCTCCATTTGCTGGATCACCTTGTGCCGATAAATTAAGCGAGAAAAAGAATAGGAAAGCAAGACTAATATTGACTAATCTTGATAATGGACTGTGTTGTTTCACACTTTTCATATTTAAAAAAGATATTTTCTTTCTAGTTTGGTACAATATTTTCATATATAAAAATATGACTTTAATCATTTTTAAAGGATTGGACAAAAGTAGCATATATAAATAAAACTTAAAATGTAAAAATTGTGTTAAATGTAATTTATATTCATTCTAAATAACATATGAGTACACCTACATTTCAAGGAAAATTATAAATTTGAAAAATATTTAAATATATTATGAATAAATTATCAATAAAGCTAATTATACTGCTTTTTTTTGCCACTTTTTTCAGTACAAATAAAATGTTTTCACAAAGTGAAAATGAAAAAATTAATGCGCTAATTGAACAAAAAAAGGCTTTTAATAAAACCAATAAAAATATAATGGTCTTTAAAATTCAGCTATATAATGGCAATGAAACACAAGCTTATGCCATTAAAAGAAATTTTGAAGTTGATTTTCCTGAATATCGCACAAAAATTATTTACAAAACACCTGAATGGAAAACACACGCAGGAAACTTTAGAACAAGATTGGAAGCCGACAGGGCGCTCAATATTGTTAAATTAAAATATACTGGAGCCATTGTTTTGGAAGAAAAGATTTAAACTTATAATCCTATCCCCAGCCTCCCGTTCTAAAAACGGGACAGGCTTTTCCGAAGGAAAGGGAGTGTGATTCGGGATTTATGATAATATTTGCAAAAAGAAACAACGAATTTTTGAACGGACAGGTCGCAAAATGTCCCTACTTCATCAAACCACCCTGTTCAATCGTTCAAACAAACGGCTTTTTAAGTTGTTGTAATCTACAATGGATTCCAAAATTTTATCTCTTTCGCCCGCTACATCAATATCGGTAATAAGTGAGTTTATTTTTTGCTCAATAAGAATCCGTCTCATATTGTAAATGGCATCGAGCACCATTTTAGAAAGATCGCTTTTTTTGCTTTTGATAAAAATATCTTTGCGTTCCCAATTGCTTAACACATGCCTTTCGTCATCCATTAAAATAGTGGTCACCAAATTGGCAACTTCAGTATTGTCGTGATTTACCAGCTTATCCACAGAAATAATTTCCTCTTGATTTAATTGATAAATTATTTCATAATAAACATTTTTAAAAGTGTCATCGGTAAATTCCACCTCATCGTCATGCAAATTCAAATAAATTTCTTTTGAAACCACATTATTGAATTGTACTTTTTTGATGGGTTGAAATTCAGAGTCTTCCACTTCCTCCCCTGAAACAAAATCGACAAATTCCACTTCATTATTGCCATACAACAACAAAATTTTTATAATTTCCCGTTCATATTTTTGAAGTTCATTGACTTGTTCAAATTGCGGCGTTTTTTGAAGCACCGGCTCCGTTGGTCTTTCATGAAGCGGCCTGTTAGAAGCTTCTCTTTCTTCTTTTTTGTCGATTTGGGCCAATTCACTAAAAAGCACATTTTCTGAAATATCCATAATTCTGGAACATTCCTGCAGGTAAACCTCACGTTGGATTCTGTCGGGGATTTTAGAAATACTGACAACAATGTCCCGTATTAATCCAGCTTTTTTAACGGGATCGTGCTGTGCTTCTTCCATCAATAAAGCCACTTTAAAATTGATGAAATCTTTAGAATTTTGTTTTAAATATTCTTTAAGTTCCTGGCTCGTTACTTTTTTGGAAAAACTGTCGGGATCATCACCATCAGGAAACATCACCACTTTTACATTCAAACCTTGCTCTAAAATAAGGTCAATTCCTCGAATGGAAGCGCGAATTCCGGCTGCATCGCCATCAAAAAGAATAGTAATATTTTTAGTAAGACGGTTTATCAATCGGATTTGATTTTCAGAAAGCGCGGTTCCTGATGAGGAAACCACATTTTCGATACCGGCTTGGTTAAATGAAATTACATCGGTATAGCCTTCAACCAAATAGCAATTATCTTCTTTGGCGATGCTTTGCTTTGCGTAATAAATTCCATACAAAACGTTGCCTTTATGGTAAATTTCGCTTTCCGGCGAATTCAAATATTTTGCCGTTTTCTTGTCGTTGACCAAAATTCTTCCGCCAAAACCCAAAACGCGTCCGCTCATACTGTGAATGGGAAACATCACCCGGCCTTTAAAACGGTCGAACTTTTTGGTTCCTGTTGACGAAAGCAAATCGTCTTTCACAATGGTAAGTCCGGTTGATTCTAAATATTTTAGGTTGTACCCTTTATTTAACGCTTCGGATGAAAAAGCCTCCCATTCATTCAACGAATAACCCAATTGGAATTTCTCAATGGTATCATCGTTAAAACCGCGTTCTTTAAAATAGCTTAACCCAATGGCTTTTCCCTGATCGGTTTTAAGCAATGTTTCATGAAAATAATCGCGCGCAAATTCCGAAACAATAAACATGCTTTCACGCTCATCGGCCTGATGTTTTTGCTCGTCGCTTTGCTCGGTTTCCTCTATTTCGATATTGTATTTTTTTGCCAAAAAACGAATGGCTTCGGGATACGAGTAATGTTCCTGTTCCATCAAAAAAGTCACCACATTTCCACCCTTTCCCGAACTGAAATCTTTCCAAATTTGTTTCACGGGAGATACCATAAACGACGGACTTCTTTCCTGGGAAAACGGACTCAGTCCTTTATAATTGCTTCCCGATTTTTTTAACTGGACAAACTCGCCAATAACCTCCTCAACACGGGCAGTTTCAAAAACTTTATCTATGGTACTTCTGGAAATCAATGGTGTTTATTTTTAAATTTTAAGTTTTCTAAATTACAATTATTACTGACAAAAAAAAACTGTCCAGGGAATTTTTAATCGAACTAAAATTCTTTCAACAAAAATTTCAGTTCGATTTTCTTTCCTTTAAAACAGTTCCTTTAGAATTTATTTATTTTGGTTAAGTTCTATTTAATACAGCCTTTGCGTTAGGGATTACAGTGAAAATCCTTTTTTGATTCGCCGGAAGGCGAATTAAAAAAGATTGTAACGGAAAGCCCGACCCGCCTTTTCGGCGGGGAACGCCCAAATCATTTTTATAAAAATTGATTTACTTATTAGAATTAAGCCTTTATTTTTAGTTTTACGAAACCGCTTTTAGCTTTTTTATGGTTGACATATTTATTTTGTCTTCGGCATATTCCTTTGTGATTTTAATCACTTTTTCATTGCTTCCCGGCAAGTCAAACATCGCATCGGTTAAAATAGCCTCACAAAGCGACCGCAAACCACGAGCACCCAATTTGTATTCAACCGCTTTATCAACGATATACATTAAGGCTGTTTCGCTTATGGTGAAATCAATGCCGTCCATTTTAAACAATTTTTGATATTGTTTGATGAGGGAATTTTTAGGCTCGGTTAAAATCATGCGCAATGTTGTTTCATCCAAAGGATCCATATGCGTCAATACCGGCAAACGACCGATTATTTCGGGAATTAAACCAAAATCCCTTAAATCCTTTGGTATAATGTATTTTAACATATTTGCTTGGTCAACAACATCGCCTTTTATGGAAGCGCCATAACCGACTTCTTGACGGTTGAGCCTTTTTCCAATCACTTTATCAATTCCTGAAAATGCGCCGCCGGCCATAAATAAAATATTTTTGGTGTTCACCTCAATAAATTTTTGGTCGGGATGTTTTCTACCGCCTTTTGGCGGAACATTGACCACAGAACCTTCCAACAATTTTAACAATGCTTGCTGAACGCCTTCTCCGGAAACATCTCGGGTAATTGAAGGATTGTCGCCTTTGCGGGCAATTTTATCAATTTCATCAATAAAAACAATGCCACGCTCCGCTTTGCTCACATCATAATCTGCCGCTTGCAATAAACGCGTTAAAATGGTTTCCACATCTTCACCAACATAACCGGCTTCGGTTAAAACAGTGGCATCCACAATACAAAACGGCACATTTAACATTCTTGCGATGGTGCGTGCAATTAAGGTTTTGCCTGTTCCTGTTTCACCAACAATGATGATATTGCTTTTTTCAATTTCAATTTCTTCGTCATCTTTCGAATCTGGCTGAATCAAACGTTTGTAATGATTGTAAACCGCAACAGCCATCACACGTTTTGCCTGATCCTGCCCAATCATATATTGGTCGATAAACGCTTTAATTTCTTTTGGTTTCTTAACAATCAAATCAAAGGTTAGCGCGGAAAAATTACTTCCTGCAATTTCTTCCATCACAATTCCATGAGCCTGCTCAATACATTTGTCGCAAATATGCGCGTCCAAACCCGCAATCAACAAATCTGTTTCCGGCTTTTTTCTGCCACAAAACGAACATTGCAATACTTCATCCTTTTTTGCCATCTTATTTCTTTATTTGTTTTTTAATTGGTTCTAAATTGTAATTTAATACTAAAAAATACAACCATTTATAATTAACATAGTAAACCAAACTATTTGTTTTGAGCCTGCCTTTTTAAATAGCAGATAGGCTAACCTTCCATTTTGGTGGGCGTTCCCTGCCAGCCGGCGGGTCGGGCTTTTCGTTACAATCTTTTTTAATTCGCCTACCGGCGAATCAAAAAAGGATTTTCACTGCAATCCCTAACGCAAATAATGTTATAAATAGAACTTAGCCTATTTTCTTTCCAAAACTTCATCAATCATTCCGTAAGCTTTTGCTTCCTCGGCTTTCATCCAATAATCACGATCTGAATCATGATGCACTTTTTTCATGGTTTGGCCTGAATGTTTTGAAATTATTTGATACAATTCCTCTTTTAATTTCAAAATTTCACGAGTGGTAATTTCAATATCGCTCGCCTGTCCTTGCGCACCGCCCAAAGGTTGGTGAATCATAACGCGTGAATGCGGCAATGCCGAACGTTTTCCTTTTGTTCCCGCACACATTAAAACAGCGCCCATTGAGGCTGCTATTCCTGTACAAATTGTGGCAACATCAGGTTTTATAAATTGCATCGTGTCGTAAATTCCCAAACCTGCATAAACGCCGCCGCCTGGGGAATTGATATAAATGGAAATGTCTTTTGAGCTGTCCACACTTTCCAAAAACAACAATTGCGCCTGAATAATATTGGCAACATAATCATCAATCGCTGTTCCCAGAAAAATAATTCGATCCATCATCAAACGAGAAAAAACGTCCATTTGGGCAACGTTTAACTGTCGTTCTTCTATAATATAAGGTGTAAGACTACTAACCAATTTGTCATAATACATGCTATTGATTCCTTGGTGTTTTGTCGCGTATTTTTTAAATTCTTTTCCGTAATCCATTTTTCAGGTTTTAAAATATTATGGGTACAAAGATATGAAGTATTTATTTATTTTAATCTGTATTTAATATTTGTGTGTATTTATCTAAAATTGTTGTAATTATTTATCTCATTTTACTATGCGTGCATAATATTATTAACTATCTTTGATAGCGAATTTTTGACATAAATCTTAAAATAAAATTTACAAACAATGAAAAACACTTTATTAACAATCTCCTTATTTATTGTAACGATAAGCAGTTACGGACAAGAATTTGAAAACGGAACAATCATAACCCAACGTTATGACACCATCAAAAACGTAAAAATTGAAAAATTAAGCGCTGCAAAAAGTTTGCTTCATTTAACGTATATTGATGACGATGGCAAACAGCAAAAACCAAATATTGAATCCATAAAAAGTTACACCAGAGGCGATGAAAATTTTATGCGCATTTACAACAATGGTGATATGGTTATGGTAAAACAAATTACCGCCGGTAAAAAATTGAATTTATACGAAAGAAATTATAACGGCGTAACCGTTTTTTATGTGGAAAAAGTTTTTGATGAGCTTATAAAAGTTCCGGCATCGAGCTCAAAATACCAAAAAGTTTTGGGTGATTTTTTAAGTGACGCTCCTGAAATTTCCCAAAAAATTAAATCGAAAGAATTACAGGACTTAAAAGAAATTGTAACACTTTACAATAAAGGTTAATTTTCACAAAAAATTATAAAAGTCCGCTAATGTTTTTCATTAGCGGACTTTTTTTATCCATTTTAGCTATATTTGAAATTTTTAACGCCATTTTAATAATGATGAAACTTTACACGCTTATTTTTTTTCTGCTGTCCATTCAATCAGCCATTATCGCCCAAAACTACAAACAACGGTTTAATGAGATTGATGTAAAACATTATAATTTAGCGATGGAAGTCAACGATTCCACCAACAGCATTCAAGCAAAAATGACTGTTTCACTCTCTTTTAAACAATTGGCAAATGAATTTTATTTGGACTTGGTTCAACAAGATTCCACAGGAAAGGGAATGCTCATCACTTCTGTTTTTCAAAATAATGATTCGGTAACTTTTACGCATAACGACAATAAAATAAACATTCAGCCAACCGCAATTAAAACCGACAGCATTTATACTTTTGAAATAAACTACAGCGGCGTTCCAAAAGACGGCTTGATTATTGGCGAAAACCTTCACGGCGACCGAACTTTTTTTGCCGATAACTGGCCAAACAGGGCACACAATTGGTTTCCTTGCGTCGATCATCCATCAGACAAAGCAACTGTTGAATTCACCATAAAAGCACCCAACCATTATCAGGCAATTGCAAATGGGACCTTGCTTGAAGAAACCAATTTATCAAACGATTTAAAACTGTATCATTATAAATCGGCCGAACCACTGCCTACAAAAGTTATGGTGATTGGCATTGCGCGTTTTGCGGTGCAACAGCTTGGCGAAACGCACAATATCCCCGTTTCAACTTGGGTGTATCCGCAAACTAAAGATCAAGGTTTTTACGATTTTGCCAGAACAAAAAAAATCCTCGATTTTTTTATTGAAAAATTTGGTGAATATCCATATCAAAAATTGGCAAACGTGCAGTCCAAAACACAATTTGGCGGCATGGAAAATGCCGGAGCAATTTTTTATGCCGAAAAATATGTAAAAGGAGAACGAAATTTTGAAGATACCATCGCCCACGAAATTGTGCATCAGTGGTTTGGGAATTCCGCTTCAGAAACAGACTGGCCACATTTGTGGTTAAGTGAAGGTTTCGCAACCTATTTTACCGATTTATTTATCCAAAAAACAGAAGGCGAAGAATCTTTTCAACACAGATTAATAGAAAAACGTGAAACTGTTTTAAATTTTTACAAAAAGAAACAAACGCCCGTAATTGATACCGAAAATATTAATTTAATGAGCTTGTTAAATGCCAATTCATATGAAAAAGGCGCTTGGGTGTTGCATATGCTTCGAAAAAAATTAGGTGATGAAACTTTTTGGATAGGCATTAAAACCTATTATGAAAAATTCAAATTAAGCAATGCCACAACCAACGATTTTAAAAATGTGATGGCCGAAGTTTCCGGTCAAAATTTGGATGTATTTTTTACCCAATGGCTTCAAAAAGCAGGCCATCCCGTTTTAAAAACATCTTGGCTTTACTATCAAAATAAACTTAGGCTGCTCATCGACCAAACCCAGGAAAATGCTTTTAATTTTCCGCTTGATGTTGAAATTATTTACACCGATGGCACTTCTGAAATAAAAACCATTGAAGTTACTAAAATAGCGATTCCCTATGAAATTGAAACCAAAGGAGAAGTTAAAGAAATAAAATTCGACCCAAATACTTGGTTGTTGTTTGAAATGACCCAAAATTAACTGAATGGACAGGTCGCGACCTGTCC
>JACUUQ010000336.1 GCA_014859175.1 Lutibacter sp.
CTGGTTTTACGAAAGGCAAAATTCTGCGGAAGCCCTTTTCGGTAATATCGCAGGCAGTTTGAATGATTGCAATTTCTTCAGGCTCTTTTGTGCCGCGAATTTCCTGCAAAATTTGATTGCTTTTTTCCCATTTATGCGCTGGAAAATCGGCTTTGCATTTTTTTATGAATCGATCTTCACGAGATTCCAATTCAACAGCCTGGCGGTAATGTTCGTTGGTGTTGAAGTAAATGGTTTCCGCTTCAGTCATTAAATCGTAAAACACTTTTTTAAATTCCGAAAGCCAATAAATGGTTTGAATTCCAGAAACTTCTTTGGCTTCTTCTTTAGAATATTTTGCGCCATACCAAATGGCAATATGTTCATTGGTTTCAGTAAGAAAAAGAATTTCCCGATGATTTTTATTGATGGCATCAGGAAACAACAATAAAATACTTTCTTCCTGATCGGCGCCGCTTAAATAGAGCAAATCGCTATGTTGTTCAAATGGCAAAGTGCTGTCGGAACCCGTGGTAAAAATATCGTTAGAGTTAAAAACCGCAATCGATTTTGGTTTCATTTGCGCGGCAAACTTCGCCCTGTTTTTAATAAAAAGCTTGTTATTGATAGGATGATATTTCATCTGATAAGGTTTTAAATTAAAAATTTTTAATGTTTTAACGCGAGAATAAGCGAAAAATATTTGAGTTCATTAAAAATGATTTAATTATATTAATTGACAACAAAGTTATAAATTTGTTGACAATGAAACCTTTTAAAATCAATATTATTTATGCGAATATCAATCACATCGTCACTTTTTCTACTTTTTAGCACCTTAATTTTTTCACAAAGCAAACCCGCATACAAATTATACAACGCCAACGGAAGCGAAGTTTCCTACCAAAAAATGATCAACAAAATGGGCAAGGCCGATGTTGTTTTGTTTGGGGAACACCATAACAATCCCATTGTTCATTGGTTACAAATGGAAGCAACTGCGGATTTGAACAAATCAAGAAAACTAACCTTGGGCGCGGAAATGTTTGAAGCCGATAACCAACAAGGATTAAACGATTATTTAACGGGGAAATTAAACCAAAAAGCGTTTGACACCGTTGCGCGGTTGTGGAAAAATTATCCGACAGATTATAAGCCTTTGGTGGATTTTGCAAAAAAGAATCAATTGAAATTTATTGCAACCAATATTCCAAGAAGTTTTGCAAGCAAAGTATATAAAGGCGGATTTGAAAGTTTGGATTCGCTTACTGTTGAAGAAAAATCGTGGATGGCGCCATTGCCCATAAAATACGATGCCAATTTGCCCGGATATGTTAAAATAAAAGCGATGATGGGCGGTCACGGCGGCGATAATTTGCCAAAATCACAAGCAATTAAAGATGCCACAATGGCCTATTTTATTCTAAAAAACAAGGAAAATGACAAGTTGTTTATTCATTATAACGGCTCTTACCATTCCGATGATTTTGAAGGAATTTATTGGTATTTGAAACAAGGAAATCCGAGCTTAAAAATTGT
>JACUUQ010000123.1 GCA_014859175.1 Lutibacter sp.
CCGATCTTTCTTCAGGAATAGGGAAATCCGTTGGTGAATTTTTAACCCAAAAGGGATTTATCGTTTACGGAACCAGCAGAAATCCGAATAATATCACCAATCATCCGTTTCGCTTAATTGCTTTGGATGTGAATGACATGGAAACGATTTTAAAAGCTGTTGACGACATTATTGCGGCGGAAGGCCGTATTGATATTTTGATTAACAATGCCGGAATGGGCATTACCGGTGCCATTGAAGAAACGCCGACCGATGAAATGCGACAGGTTTTTGAAACTAATTTTTTTGGGGCGATTGAAATGATGAAAGCCGTTTTGCCGCAAATGCGAAAACAAAACAGCGGATTAATCATTAACGTGACTTCAATTGCGGGCTATATGGGTTTGCCGTTTAGGGGTATTTATTCCGCAACAAAAGGCGCTTTGGAAATTGTGACGGAAGCGATTCGGATTGAAGTTAAAGGTTTTGGCATTGAAGTTACCAATGTGGCGCCGGGCGATTTTGCCACAAATATAGCATCGGGACGTTATCATACGCCAATTTTTTACGAATCACCGTACAAAAGGAACTATCAAAAAAACCTGGATTTAATGGATGCGCATGTGGACAACGGCAGCAATCCTATCCAAATGGCAGAAGCTATTTTTAAAATCATAAACACGCCAAAACCTGAAATTCATTACAAAGTAGGCGATTTTATGCAAAAATTCTCTATCATTTTGAAAAGAATATTGCCCGATAAAGTTTATGAAAAGTTATTGATGAATCATTACAAATTGTAAAGCCCCCTAACCCCCTAAGGGGGACAGAGCGCAAAGAAAACAGCCTGTGGCTGTTTTTAGCGATAGGGCCGGCCGGCGAGTTGGCAGTTAAGAAAATGTTTAGTGAACATTTTCAGCGATTGTGCCAGCTGGCGCGTTGGCAATAAAATAGTTCAAAAGTATAAAGTAGGGACAGTTCGGGAACTGTCTACATGAATGTCAATTGTGTAATTCAACGATTAAACATTTCAATAAATTTATAATTAAAATCATATCTTTGCACTATAAAATATAATCGACATTATTATGAAATTTTTTATTGATACAGCAAACCTCGAGCAAATTAAAGAAGCACAAGCATTGGGTGTTTTGGATGGCGTAACCACAAATCCTTCCTTAATGGCCAAAGAAGGCATTACGGGAAAAGACAATATTTTAAAACATTATGTGGAAATTTGCAATATTGTTGATGGCGATGTAAGTGCAGAAGTGATTGCAACTGATTTTGACGGAATGGTTAGAGAAGGGGAAGCATTGGCCGATTTGCACCCGCAAATTGTGGTTAAATTACCGATGATTGCCGATGGCATTAAAGCGTGTAAATATTTTACCGATAAAGGAATCCGAGTGAATATGACTTTGGTTTTTTCGGCCGGACAAGCGTTATTGGCCGCTAAAGCGGGCGCAACATACGTGTCTCCTTTTATTGGCAGGTTGGATGATATTTCTTCAGACGGATTGGGATTGATTGAAGAAATAAGGCTTATTTACGACAATTATGGTTATGAAACAGAAATTTTGGCGGCTTCGGTTCGACACACCATGCATATTATCGATTGCGCAAAATTAGGCGCTGATGTAATGACTGGTCCTTTATCCGCCATTATGGGATTGTTGAAACATCCTTTAACAGATAGTGGCTTGGCCCAGTTTTTGGCAGATTATAAAAAAGGAAACTAGTTTTTTGTTAAAAGATAAAAGTTAAAAGTTTTCTTTGAAATTATTTATTATAAGAAGTTTGATGAAATTCGTTTCATCAAACTTTTTTAGTAACAACCAACAAACGATAACTCACAACTAAAACCGCTCTTTCAATTTCTTAATGGTATCACGCAATTTTGCGGCAGCGATAAAGTCGAGCGCTTTGGCTGCTTCTTCCATTTGTTTGCGTTTTTCACGAATGCTGTTTTCCAATTCGGCCTTCGTCATATAATCCATTTTTTCTTCGGCGGCAATGTTCGCTAAATTCTCAAAATTATAGGTTGAAGCTGTGTTTTGGCCCATAATATTTTCAATACTTTTTGTAATTTGGGTAGGCGTTATGTTGTTTTCGGTATTGTAGGCAATTTGTTTTTCTCGGCGTCGGTTGGTTTCATCGATGGTAAGCTGCATGCTGTTGGTTATTTTATCGGCATACATTATGGCAATTCCGTTGATATTTCTGGCGGCACGACCAATGGTTTGCGTCAGCGAGCGGTGCGATCGCAAAAAACCCTCTTTATCGGCATCCAAAATCGCCACCAAAGAGACTTCCGGTAAATCGAGTCCTTCACGCAAAAGATTCACCCCAATCAACACATCAAAAATACCCAGACGTAAATCGCGCATAATTTCAACACGCTCCAATGTATCCACATCAGAGTGAATGTAACGGCAGCGAATCTGGATTCTGCTTAAATATTTCGTCAACTCTTCCGCCATTCTTTTGGTTAGCGTAGTGACTAAAGTTCTTTCTTCTTTTTCAACCCGTAACTGTATTTCTTCAATCAAATCGTCTATTTGGTTGATGCTCGGACGCACCTGAATTTCGGGATCCAGCAATCCGGTCGGACGAATCACCTGTTCCACAAAAATACCTTCTGTTTTCTGCAATTCATAATCCGCCGGTGTGGCGCTCACAAAAATAACCTGATTTTGGATTTCTTCAAATTCGTCGAATTTCAAAGGTCTGTTATCCATCGCTGCCGGCAATCGGAATCCGTATTCTACCAAATTTTCCTTGCGCGATCGGTCGCCGCCGTACATGGCGTGAACTTGCGGAATAGTCACGTGGCTTTCATCAATCACCATCAAATAATCTTCCGGAAAATAATCGAGCAAACAGAAAGGGCGCGTTCCGGCTTCCCTTCCGTCAAGATAGCGCGAATAATTTTCAATGCCGCTGCAGTAACCCAATTCACGAATCATTTCCAAGTCGAATTCCGTGCGTTCTTTTAAGCGTTTTGCTTCCAAATGTTTGCCGATTTCTTTGAAATAGTCAAATTGCTTCATCAAATCTTCCTGAATTGCGTGAATGGCATTTTGCAACACATCGGGAGAAGTCACGAATAAATTTGCGGGATAAATGGTGATTTGCTCAAATTTTTCCACGACCAGGTTGTTGGTCACGTCGAAACTTTCAATTTCCTCAATTTCATCGCCAAAAAAGTGAATTCTGAAGGCGTGTTCGCCATAAGATGGATATACGGTAATGGTGTCACCTTTAACTTTAAAAGTTCCGCTGCTGATATCGGCTTCGGTTCTCGAATACAAACTCGCTACCAACAAATGCAAAAATTTGGTGCGTGAAATGGCCTGGCCCACTTCAATATAAATGATATTTTTCTTGAATTCAACCGGATTCCCAATTCCGTAGATACACGAAACAGAGGCCACAATTATCACATCTCTTCTTCCTGAAAGCAGGGCAGAAGAGGCGCTGATTCGCAATTTTTCAATGTCTTCGTTGATGGACAAATCTTTTTCAATAAAAGTTCCGGTGGTTGGAAGGTAAGCTTCGGGCTGATAATAATCGTAATAGGAAACAAAATATTCTACCGAATTATTGGGGAAAAACTGTTTAAATTCAGAATAAAGCTGCGCCGCCAAAGTTTTGTTATGCGCCAACACCAAAGTGGGTTTTTGCACTTGCTGAATCACGTTTGCTACGGTAAATGTTTTTCCCGAACCCGTAACGCCCAACAAAGTTTGAAATTTTTCATGGGAATTCAATCCTTCAACCAATTGCCTGATTGCTTGGGGCTGGTCACCAGTAGGTTTGAAATTCGATGTTAATTGAAATAGCATTTTGCAAAAATAAACTAAATTGAGTAGATTTTAATTACTGAAATATATTTAACGAATCTTTAATGCTTTGCAAAAAGCTGTTTTGACAAAGAAAAGATTATCTTCTAATCAAACTAAAATGCCCTTTTTTCACCCTAATGTTTCCTTTTAGGTCAACCAATTCAACCGAAAACCAATAATCTGTGGACGGTAAATAATTACCATTAAACAATCCGTCCCAGCCTTCTCCATGTAAATTAATTTCTTTTATGAGTTTGCCAAACCGGTCAAAAATTAAAACGGTGGCACTTTGGTAAAAGTTTTCACTGACACCCAAAACATTCCAGGTATCATTATGGCCGTCGTTATTTGGCGTGAAGAATTTTTGATAACCAATCACAGAAACCTCAATGGGAGCAACTCCGCAATTGTTTTTATCCTGTACATAAATGGTGTGAATCCCGGGTGTTATATTTTGAAAATAGGGTTCATCCTGATATACTCCATAAGGATCGTTGAAAGAAAACTCATAATCTCCAATGCCCAAATTGTTGGTGTTGATGGTGATGGAATTGTTCGCTGAATCGTCAACAACGGTAATGTCATTTTGCGTGATAGTCGCAATTACGGATGGAATTGCTTTGACGGTTTTGGAAAAGGATTCGCAGCCTTCAATAGATGTAGCGATAACACTGTAATTCCCAGCAGCGGAAATTTCCAAAAACGGATTGCTTCCAACAACCGTTCCGTTTTCGTTTTTCCATTCATACGTGTAATTTCCTTTTGCATTGTAAGTTGAAACTGTGATGGGAGGCAAGTTCAAACAATAAATGACGCTTTCATCCAGCTCAAAATCGGGTCGTGGATTCACCACCAATTTTAAATGAGGACCAAATCCGAAACATTCGCCGTTATCATCGCTTTCAACCCGAACAAAAAGCGTTTGTTCAAAAGCAGTTTCATTTCTAAAAGGTTGATTTTGGTCGATTTCATTTTGTTCCAATTGCACATCAACTAAATTTCGATAATAGGAAACGCTTAAATTTTGGCCAGTAGGAAATTGTGCCCTAATTGCATTTGAATTTTCCGATAAATTAAACAGTCTAAATCCATCAATTTCACCATCGTTGTCGCACGCATTCGCTATTTTTAAATAAGTAGGAAGAAATGAAGTTGAAGAAACCAACAAATTTACTGTGGCAACCCTGAAACAGCCATTTGTATTTGCGATTCTTGCAAAAACAGTAGTTTGGGTTGCGTTTGAAAACGGACTTGCAACAACTTTATTAATCCCTGAATTGGCTTCTGGGTCACTTAAATGGTATGTTACAGATAACGAATTATCGCCCATTGTTAAAAAATTATTTGCTTCATTTAAGTTAAAATTGGTAAAACCATCAGCCAAACCATCTTCATCACATTGTTTAAATGTAAAGGTTGCATTAATCACAGGCAACGCAAAAACTTCAAGATTGAATGATTTCGTAACCACGCAAGCCGGATTGCTGTTACTCACTATTTTGACATAAATGGACTGTATATTGGCTGTTGTATTTTGAAAGGAAGTCAGATTTGTTATAATTTGGCTGGTTAAAGCGGCATCCCTAAAATAAGTTATCGTAAAATTTGTGGGTGACTGACCGTTTAAAATTTCTGGTTCTTTGCTTTTTAAATTAAATTTTTCAATGCCATCGGTATCAGTGCCTGTTGAATTTGAATCGCACAAAGCTAAATTTGATATGATTGCGGGCGGATTTGGAGATTCAAATACTTGGACGGTAAAACTTGCCGTTTCATAGCAAATCGGATTTTGGATATTTTGGATTCGGGCAATCAAAGTGTCCGTGCTGTAAACTGATAAATTTGTGTAAAGATTTAAAATTGGATTTGTGCCGGCATCCGCATCAAGCTGATTTTTAAAATAAACGACTTCAAATGCAGATGGACTTTGTGTCCCTAAAATTTCTGTATCATTTAAATTGTGCAAATCAAATGCATAAAAGCCATCGTTATTGTCGTCACATTGTGAAATATTTAATGGCCTTGTGATGGTTGGGGGCGTGTAAACTTCCAAATTTACTTCCCCTTTATAAACAATTCTAAATCCGCAGATATCAATATTTTCGATTTCCAGTTTGTAAATTCCTACATGTGAAAAGTCCAGATTATTTAGGGTAAGTGAGGATGAGGAAGCGTTTCCTACGGGAATTTCGTTGAAAGTCCATTTATAGGTTGAATATCCCGAAATATTTATGGGTGTTAACGTGTAATTTTCACCCAAACAGCGTTTTGCCGTGGTATTGTTCAAATTTTGCGTTGTGATGCCATCCGTGATTTCAACAGGCAATAAAATTGAGGCGATAAAAGGCGGCAATCCTTGCATAGCCCTTCCTGAACCCAAATCCATGGCGTTTTCTTGATAATTGCAACTTGCGCCCAATTCATCAGGCAAATTTACAGCGTCTAAAAATTGCGTTCCGTTGTAGTAATTTGGTGGTACGGTGGCATAAATTTTTCCGTTGGGTGCCAATTGCACAGCGCCCCTGAAACCAAATTTTGATTTCACGAGAAACTTGCTGGAACCAATATTCGGATTTTCTAAATCGAATTGAAACAGTTTATTAATTAGGGTTGTGTAGTTATACGTTGAACAGTACAATTTTGAAGAACGCGGAGAAAATTCAACGCCATAAGATTGTCCGTCTTGTTGTATATTTGAAATAAGGATTTGACCGTCATTGGCAACTTTTCCGTTGGTGTCATCAAAACTGTAGAGCAATAAACTCCCTTGGTTTCCTTGGGTTGCACTTGCCAATTTTTTTCCGTCAGGGGAAACTTTTAAATAGCCTCTTGGATCATTTGAATAAAAATTAACCGGTGAAATTATAGGGGTATCTATTAAACCTGTATCATCAATTTTGTAAGAAACAAAAGTGTTGTTCACCAAAGAAATTATCCAAAAAGTATTGCATTCCGCACCTTTTACCGAGGTCACTTTCTCTGTCCATTGCGCATTTTGACCTATTGATAAATCTACTTTGGAACCAGGAACAATAGCTCCAAGTCCACCGTTTAAGCTAATATCGACTTTATAACAATTCAAACCATCCGTGGTTTTTATTAGATTTCCGTCGTTATCATAATCATTGGCTCCTACGGTAAAAATATAAAACAAGCTGCTGTTTCCCGGATGAGGAACGATGATGGCAGATTGCGAACTGGAAGGATTTCCCAATAAGTTAGTGCCATTTGGCATAACGGTATGGTTTTTATTCCAAACTTTTATGCCATCGGTATAAAAAAGCAAATTGCCATGGACATCAGAAAACGAAGCACACCCTTCGTTTGTGTCAATTTGGCTGCCCGAAGCGACTGTTGCAGTTCCGCCATTAAAATTTAATCCGCCTTGCTTTCCGAAAAACCAATTATTGGCTTCGCCTTGTGAAAAAACAGTGAATGCGCTCAAAAGCAAAAAGATGGAAATAAAATTTTTCATTCGGAGGAATTGGATTCAATCTCCAAATATAGAAAAAAGTAGGGACAGGTCGCGACCTGTCCGTTCAAAAAGTAGGGGAATGTTGTGGCCTGTCCGTTCAAAAAACAGGAAAAAGTCACGATCTGTCCGTTCAAAATTTTTGAAATTCGATATAAGTTGAAAAAGAACCAAAACTCATAACTCAATTATAGCTATAAATCCCGCTTTTTAAGCAACAAATATGAGGCATAAATAAATATGGCCGTCCAAACCAACACAATTACAATGTCTTTTGGCTGTACCGAAAAATCCTTAGATAAATCTTCACCCACTTGTTTCGCCACTGTTTTAACGGCGCCTAAACGGGTAAAAGGTTCTTTGATCAAGTTGCTCATGGCTTCCAAAGGAAAAAATTGCATCACATTGGCAACTGTTGTATCAAATTTCCAGTACAACATTCCTTTGGCAAAACCTTCAATCATTGACCAAACCAACATGGCACCAACGGCAAAAGCCGATCTTTTCACCAAAATTCCCAAAAACAATCCGAAGGAGAAAAAAGCAACCAATTTCACAAAAAAGGCAATTAAATATTCCAAATCTGTAGTGACGATGGAAATTTCATTGTAATCGGAATAGCTGTAACCGAGAATTAAGGACACTACAAAAACAAACATGGTTGAAACTAAAGCAAGTAAAATAACCGTATAAAATTTTGAGAGCACAAACTCTTTCTTGCTCAATCCGTCAATCAAATTTTGTTTTAAGGTCTTGTTGCTGTATTCATTGGCCATCATCGAAACGATTACCAACAATAGGAAAAATTTTAAAATAGATGCTATATAGGTGTTGAAATGCCAAATATAAGGAAAGTTGAAAATTCCTTGATCTGCCAAATGAAATTTCACCGGACCGATATCAAATTTTATGGCAGCAATTAAGGCGATGGAGGTAAGTAAAATAAAATAAATGAAGACCAACACCCTGCTGGCACGGTTGTATTTTAATTTATGGATTTCGATGTTTAACAATCGCAGCATTTCTTAATTTTTGTTTGTTAACGTTAAAAATTGTTGTTCTAAGCTTGGTTTTCGCTTCACCAAATGCGACAATACAATGCCATTTTGGAACAAATAGCTGTTTATTTCTGAGGCTGAAACAGGTTTGTTCAAGGTAGCAATGATTTTATCGTCTTCTGTTTTGATGGCAGAAATTCCTTCAAATTTGGTAAGCAATTCGATTAATTTCTCACTTTCAGCATCGACTTTAACTTCAAAAAGTCCGTGTGAAGCCACCATTTCATCCACGGTTCCCGAATATAATTTGATGCCTTCCCTGATGACCACCACGTGCGTGCAAACTTTTTCCACTTCATCCAACAAATGCGACGCCAATAGAATGGTGGTGCCGGTTTGTGCAATTTCTTTAATAAGCACCCTAAT
>JACUUQ010000124.1 GCA_014859175.1 Lutibacter sp.
TGCTGTTCGCCATTAATCATTGCTGTGTGTATCAAAATTTGTTATGGCTCGTTTCATCTGTTTTAATTTTATTAAGCGTAAAGATAAAATTTATAGCGGTTTCAAATGTTTATTTTGTATATTTAGGTAAAATTAAAAATTATGAAAAGCAATTCAGACTCCTTGGTAACTGTTTTAAACTCCAGTTTAATCCACGAATTACATATCGCCCAAACCTTATTGTCCACTTACGGAATCGAAAGTTTTATTTTTGATGAAAATTTAAATTCCATTATAGGGACCGCTTATGTTGAAGGTTACAGACTTAAAGTGAACAGTGCCGATTTTGAAAAGGCAAAAGAGATTTTATTGTCGATTGACGACCACAGCATTTAAAAAAGCAATTTATCAAGTTTTGCCATAAAATTTGTATTTTCGTGTTCTTATAAAAATTTATAAAAACACGAGAATGAGAAATATACTGGTTATTGGTTCGGGCCAATCATCTTCTTCATTGATTACCTATTTATTAAACAAATCTTTTAGCGAAAACCTTCATATCACCGTTGCCGACGTTTCTTTGGAACTTGCCAAAAGCAAAGTAAACAACCATAAAAACGGCACCGCAAGAACGCTTGACATTTTAAATGAAGCCGAGCGAAAAAAAGCCATAAAAAATGCCGACATCGTAGTTTCTATGCTTCCTGCACATTTGCATATCAATGCGGCAAAAGATTGTCTGGAGTTTGGAAAAAGCATGGTTACAGCTTCTTATATTTCTAATGAAATGAATGCACTTCACCAAGAAGCCACAGAAAAAAACCTGGTTTTTATGAATGAAATTGGCTTGGATCCCGGAATTGACCACATGAGCGCAATGAAGGTGATTGACCATATTAGAGAAAAAGGCGGAAAAATGTTGCTGTTTGAATCTTTTACAGGCGGTTTGGTGGCTCCTGATAGCGACGACAACCTGTGGAATTATAAATTTACCTGGAACCCGAGAAATGTGGTGTTGGCCGGACAAGGCGGCGCAGCTAAATTTTTACAGGAAGGAACCTACAAATACATTCCTTATCACAAATTATTTAGGCGCACAGAAATTTTGAATATCGACGGTTACGGCAAATTTGAAGCCTACGCCAACAGAGATTCCCTAAAATATAAAAGTGTTTACGGTTTGGACAATATTTTAACGCTGTACCGCGGAACCATTAGGCGTGTTGGTTTTTCCAGGGCCTGGAATGTTTTTATACAATTGGGAATGACCGATGACAGTTATACCATCGAAAATTCGGAACATATGACTTACCGCTCATTCACAAACTCGTTTTTGGCTTACAATCCTTTTGATTCTGTTGAATTGAAATTGCGCTATTATCTAAAAATAGACCAGGATGATATTGTTTGGGATAAATTGACCGAATTGGATATTTTTAGTTCAACTAAAATGGTTGGACTTAAAAATGCAACGCCGGCCCAAATTCTTGAAAAAATATTGAGAGACAGCTGGACTTTGAAAGAAAATGACAAGGATATGATTGTGATGCAGCATCTTTTCGGCTACGAATTAAATGGCAAAAAGGAGCAAATTGAAAGCAGCATGGTTTGCATTGGCGACAACCAAACTTATACCGCTATGGCAAAAACAGTTGGGTTGCCGGTTGCCATAGCCACGTTAAAAATATTAAACGGCGAAATTAAAACCCCCGGCGTACAAATGCCAATCCGCAAAGAAGTTTACGAACCAATCCTAAAAGAGTTGGAAGAAAACGGCATCGTGTTTCACGAAAAAATTGTGCCTTATTTGGGTTATAATCCTGAACGGGTAACGGGATAATCTGATTAAATACCTATTTCAACAGCTATTGCATTTAAAGTAATTTTAGGCCTGCCCGCCTTTTTGGTGGGCGTTACCGCTGAAAAAGCGGTCGTGCTTTTCACTGCAATCCGTCATTGCGAGCGGAGCATGGCAATCTGTTGAAAATATTCCTTAACAAACTCGCAATGCCGGGATTTTCGCTGCAATCACTAACGCAAATTGAATTACGATTTTTGCTTTACGATTTTAGAATTTTAGCAACTTTTTTGCTCTTTGTGAATTTTCTTTGCGTCCATTGCGGTTAAATGCCAAATTTATTTGGTTTTTATCATAGAACTCCTAACCGAAGAACTGAATTCACTAATCAATTTTAATAAATGCGGCAATTTTAAAGTATCTCCAAAAATTGTTACAATTTCAAATAAAAATCCTGCACCAAACTTTGATATTCCTCAGTGTAATTGTGCCGCGACAATTCTAAGGTTAATTCACTGCGGATTGTTTCTGTTTTCAGAAAAGAAAGTTGCAATAAACTTCTTTTAACAACAGTATTTACAGCACCTTTAACGCGTGTTATTCTGTTTGGATATAGCTTGTTTTCTTCAGCAATTTTTAGGAAGTTTTCTTCTTCATCAAAAGGAATTATAAACGCGCAATTTCCATTTTCCGACAATAATTTTGAAGTTGATTCCAATAAATCGGCATACGTTAAACTTTCTGAGTGTCGCGCCATCGCACGTTCTTCAGTAAGTTCTTTGTAGGTGGAAGTATAAAAAGGCGGATTAGAAATGATGAAATCGTATTTTTCTTCAATTTCATCGGTGAATTCGGCCAAAGAAGCGTGGTAACAAAACAACCGGTCTCCCCAATCGCTGCTTTCAAAATTCTCAACTGTTTGTTCATAAGCGGCATCATTCAATTCAATGGCATCAATGGTTTCTGCATCGCATCGCTGCGCCATCATTAAGGCGATTAAACCTGTGCCGGCACCAATATCCAAAATACTGTTGGGGTAAAAATCCAAATTCGCCCAAGCGCCCAACAAAACACCATCAGTGCCAACTTTCATCGCTGTTTTATCTTGTTGAATGCTAAATTGCTTGAATTGAAAAGGTTTCATAACGTTGAAAATTGGAAAGTTAAAAGTTTTAGGAGCACAAAAGTACAAAGGCTTACGGATAAATAGTTGATAAAAGCAAGCAATTGTTTTTACGTGCCATTTAACTTACAAATTAAGGCTAAGTTCTATTAAAAAGTACGTTTGCGTTAGGGATTGAAGCGGAAAGCCCGCAGGCACGCTTTTTTGCGTGACGAGGACTTGCAACGAAAAGCCCGACCCTTGTGGGAACGCCCAAAAAATATAGATAAAAATTGCTGTACTGATTAGAATTAAACTCAAATTAGTTAAAATAATTTGTGATTAATGCCGTTAATTCATCCATTTAATTTGCTTTCTTCAATGATTGGCCCTTTTCATATTTATATATAATTTTAATGAGGTTTCCGAAAAAATTGACCATTCTGTACTTTAATTATTTTTCTGAAGTTTAAAGAAAAATTGTGATAAGGGAATAAATAGCAAACCCGCAACCACAAAAATATAAAAGGCGTTTTTTAAGCCAAATGCATGGGCCACATAACCTACTAAAGGCGGGCCAATAAGCATTCCTACTGTTGCGTAAGTTGATATTATTGAAATCGCCATTCCCGGCGAATATTTTTTTGAGGTCCCCGCAAGCATAAACGTCATTGGGAAAATAGCGGCCGTTCCAAGTCCTACTAAGCAAAAGCCTATCAATGCCGGATAGAAGTAAGGGAATGTTATTGCCATTAAAATGCCAACAGCAATTAATAGAGAACTAAAAATATATGTTTTTTCCAATCCGATTGCCTCCATTAATCTGTCTGAATAAAACCTTGAAAAAGCCATAGCTGCCATAAATAATAAATATCCATAGGTAAAAATAGGTTCATTTATTACTTCTTTGAAATAAACCCCGCTCCAGTCGAACATTCCCCCTTCGCAAATTGCGGCAAAAAAGACCAATAATCCTAAATAGAAAACAAAAGGATCGGGTTTTCCAAAAATTAACTTGTTGCCAAAAGTTGACTTGTCATTCTTAAGTGTATAAGAGAATATCAATAAGGAAATGATTGCTATAAATACGGCTATTGCAGCTAAATGTATCTGCAATGGCACATTGTATTTTACCATAATGGTTGACAAAACAACCCCTAATAATCCGCCAGTGCTCCAAAGCCCATGAAAAGAACCAACAATTTTCTTTGTGTATTTTTTTTGAATGGTAATGGATTGCGTATTCATTGAAATATATAAAATACGCGAACTAAAAGAATATAAACTAAGGGCAGCCACCAGTAAAAATGGCGTATCGGCAAAACCGATAAACGTTAGCGCCAGTGTTAAAAACAGCATTGCAACAATCAGTGGCTTACGACTGTCAAATTTTGAAACAAGCCAACCCGAAATGGGCAATCCGATAAGTGAGCTAATAGGCATTGAAAGCAGCACAGTGCCTAATTGCGCTTCATTAAAATCGAAAAAATCCTTTATTGTCGGTATTCTGGAAGCCCAAGTGGCAAAACATAAACCCGATAAAAAGAAATAGGTACTTAAGGCAGCGCGTTGTTTAGCTTTTAATGGCATTTTAAAATAAATCTTTTGCAAAAATAAACAAAGTAAACGCTAGAAAACTTCTAATTTAACTTTATTAATTCACTATTTTAAAGTTGACGTTTCAATTTTTTATTGACCCCTGAATCAGCCACTTTTTATTTAATCCAAAATGTATTCATTTATAATATTATGCTCATTACCAGTATATTCCGAAAATTCATGTATTGTAACAAACTGCTGAGACTTTTTATTTAAAAACAATCCTGTCTCCCTCAATAACTTACGACCATACCGTTCACTTCTTCCGGTAATGATCTGAATATCTTTTGGATATATACAAGTTCTTTTCTGCCGTTTCATACCCTACCTATGCCTTATCCATTTTGATGTTGACTCGTCCTAAATTAGCTATACACAAATTAAGAGTGTATGGAACACTAAGAACAAGAATTTTTTGCTATGATAAATCCACGGTGATTTTTTCAGAATTAAAAATTTAACCGATTTTGGCTAGACAAACTGGTGATCACCATTGCCAGTTATCTGGCCGTTGCCGGAACTGTGGTGACAACCGTAAGCCAGGCTGTGGTTTCTGACAATGAAAATGAAACTGAAAAATGATACTCAATGATATTCAAATAAGGTCGGGTGTTGTTGGTGGGACGTTGTTTTCGACAGCTTTGAATATCAGTCCGCACGATTTGCTGCTCACCGCAATTATGGCTGTGATTGGCGCTGTGGTGAGTTTTTTTGTTTCCTATATTTTGAGGAAATTGTTTTCGGATTCTGATAACTCTAAAAAGAATTAAAAAACCATTCCTCTGCCAGGCTATCTACAACTGCATCACATAGATTGCAGTTCATTTAGGCTGATATTAAAGGACTTATCTTTCCTGTATGAGTAATATATAATTTATGCATAGCCCTTGTGCAAGCGACGTAAAGCATTTGCTTGTCCGGTTCGGTTTGATAAATTTTTTCTGTGCAAAATGGGACAATCACCTTGTCAAATTCTAAACCTTTCGCTAAATGAGCGGTTGTAATGACTATACCACTGCCAAAAGCTACGCTCACCACGTTTAACAGATTAATTTTATGCTCGTTTTTTAAAGCGCCATATAAAGTGTTTGCGTGTTTTTGGGTTTTGCATATAATGCCCAACGAATTGAAGTCACTTTGCTCAAATTGAGCAATCAATGATTTTATTTTATCAGTTTCGGTTTCTGCATTTTTGCAAGCAATAAGTTGTGGTTCTTCTCCGTGTCTCTCGATGGCTTCCACCTCTATATTTTGGCTGATGCGTTTGGTAAATTGCGTAATTTCATAAGTTGAACGGTAACTTTTGAGCATTGTCATGGTAGTAGCGCCGCTAAACACTTTTTCTATAATTGGCAAATTTGATGCGCTAAACGGATTAACCGATTGGTTTACATCTCCTAAAATAGTTTTTTTGCAAGGGTACAGCAAACTCAATACCTTGTATTGCACCTGCGAATAATCCTGCATTTCGTCAATGACCAAATGCTTTACTTTGGGATTTGATTTTAGGCCTTCCAAACGGTATTTTAAATATATAAAAGCATATACATCACTCCATTCATAGGTGTTACCGGCTTTTGTTTTTAACAATTCCGGTTTGCCCAGCCATTCATAAAAACCCTTGTACAACATTCTGGGATTGTAAGAAGGAAACATCTTTCGGATGACAGTATGTAAGGCGGTTCTGTCTTTGTATTGAATTTCTAATCGATAGTGTCTAAAAAGATTATCCACAATCTCTCTCACCACTTCATTAAACCTTTTGAGTAAAGGCAATCGCTTATATTTCTGAAAAGATTCCCTAATAAACCAGGCTGGTACAGGTTTTCCCTTAACAAAAATATCTGTTACATTGAAACCTTCATTTTCAAGATAGTTTACGTATTCATCAAGTTTTTTTAATATTTCACTGGAAGATTTGAATTGTATTCGCTCAATCAATTTGGCATCATTTTTTTCTAATAATTCCGCTACTTGCTCAAAAAAGGTTTGAAAGTTTACCTGGTATTCTAAAATTTCATTGGCAACTTCTTCCATACTGGTTTCCGCTACACTTTCTTCTCCCAATTCAGGAAGTACATTTGAAATATAGCTGGCAAAAACTTTGTTAGGGGAAATAATCAATATATCTTCTGAACTGATAGAATCTTTAAAACGATACAATAAAAAAGCAATGCGGTGCAATGCAATAGATGTTTTACCCGAACCTGCCACACCTTGTATAATCAGATGTTTCGCATCCTCATTTCTTATAATGGCATTTTGCTCTTTTTGAATGGTGGCCACAATGTTTTTCATTTTGGCACTTGATGCTTGGTTGAGTTCCTTTTGAAGCACTTCATCGTGAATGGTAATGTCCGTATCAAGCATATAATCCATAGCGCCATTTCTGATCCTGAATTGTCTTTTCAGTGAGATATTACCTTTAATTACCCCTGATTTTGTTTCATAAAACCCTTCGCCCAGTTCAAAATCGTAGAACAAACCAGAAATAGGTGCACGCCAATCGTACACTAAATTTTTGTTAGCATCAGTATCTTGAAAATTGTGAACACCTACATAGATATTTTTAAAATCATTTGATTTTTCATCAACGAAATCAATTCTTCCAAAATAAGCGGTGTCCTTTAGTCTGTGAAGCCTTGTTCTGTTTTCAATACTGTGTTCTCCTAATAAAGCGAAATTAGAAATGGCTTCACGCATATTGTTTTTTTCAAGATGGTCCATATCGGTTTTATGGTCTTGCATATGCTTGTTCATAGAAGCAACTTCATCACTTTTAAGCTGTATTGTTTCATTTATTTCAGCTATTCTGACGTTCACCTTTTTGAGCAGGTTTGATAAGTATTCTCTTTCTTTCTTTTCTTCTGTCATCTTATAAAGTTTCTCTCAGTCTCAAAATTGCCCGCAACTTGCATAATCCTATTAAATCTTTCTATTTATCAATACAATTACCTGATCATTGGTCCTTTTACTCTAAATTAAATTGAAAGCAATTTTTATGGAATGCAAAAATAAGTTAAATATTCTGTTTAGTTGAGACCATACTTATGGAAACTGAGCAAAATGTACTGCCAATACCAAATTCTCCCAATTTCTTAAACCCAGAAATCTAAATCAATTTTAGATCGTATCAAGCGGAAGTTTGTATGTTGGATCTTCCATAATATTCACGTCAATAATGGCTTCGGCATTTTTTAAGAGTAAAATACCATCTTTGCTCAAGTGGCGCAAATGTACTTTTTTGCCAATTTTGTGATAGCGATGCGTAAGTACGTTTAGCGCCTCAATCGCCGACATATCAGCAACCCGGCTTTCCCTAAAATCGATAATCACTTCGTCAGGATCGTTCAAAACATCAAATTTTTCAGCAAAAGCAGTTACGGAACCAAAAAATAGCGGTCCGTAAATTTCGTAATGTTTTACACCCGATTCATCAATATGTTTTCTGGCACGAATTCGTATGGCATTTTCCCAAGAATAGGCCAATGCAGATAATACAACGCCAATTAAAACGGCAACAGCCAAATTATGCGTAATTACTGTGATTAATGTCACCATAACCATCACTATCACATCAACTTTAGGCATTTTTTTAAAGGTTTTTAAACTTGCCCATTCAAAAGTACCAATAGCTACCATAAACATCAATCCAACCAAAGCTGCCATAGGCAATTGCTCAATTAAACTTGAGCCAAACATAATAAATATCAACAAAACCACTGCGGCAACAATTGCAGATAAACGCGCTCTTGCTCCGGCTGAAATGTTGATTAAACTTTGGCCTAACATGGCGCAGCCGCCCATTCCAGAGAAAAATCCGGATGCAATATTTCCGGCACCTTGCGCAATGCATTCTCTGTTACTTTTTCCTCGGGTTTCGGTAATTTCGTCAATTAAATTTAAGGATAACAAACTTTCTATCAATCCCACGCCAGCCATAATCACCGCATAAGGAAAAATTAATTTAATATTTTCCCAAGTAAAACTAATGTTTGGAAGGGTGAATGGCGGGAAACCTCCTTTTATGGATTCTCCGGGATTTAGCGTATCAGCTACAGTTGTTGTATCGATGTTAAAACCAATTACAAGTCCTGCAACCACCAAAATAGCTATTAATGATGAAGGAACGGCTTTGGTAATTTCGTCAATTAAATTTAAGGATAACAAACTTTCTATCAATCCCACGCCA
>JACUUQ010000125.1 GCA_014859175.1 Lutibacter sp.
GGAATCAACAATATTTTGGGCGAATTGTTTAAAACGGGCGGCTTTGAGCAATCCAGAAAATCCAATTATCCCGAATTAAAAGAGGACAAACAACTCGAAAAGCCCATATTCGGGCCAAAATACTGGTATGGCGGAAGCACCTCGTATTACCTAAACCTATATGTTAGATTTTAAAAACAGCGCTATGAACTTTTATAAAAACGCAAGAATTTTTCTTATCTCGATTGTTATAACAATCACTTTTTCAACCTGTGTAAAAGATGGTGATTTTGAAACGCCAAATGTAGATTGCACCGAACCGCAACTTACCGCAACCACCACCATTCAGCAGGTAAAAGCAATGTACACTTTTGGTGGTGCAAAAATTATTGAAACTGATATTATACTCGAAGGTTATGTGGTTTCCAGTGACAAATCCGGGAATATTTACAAATCAATTTCCATTCAGGACAAACCCGAGAATCCGACGGCAGCCATTAAAATTTCCATTAACCAAACCAACATTTACACCAAATATAATGTGGGGCGAAAAATTTATGTAAAATTAAAAGGTCTGGCAGTTGGCTACAGTTTTGGAAGCGTGCAAATTGGTGCATCAACCGGTGATGGTTTGGCAGGAATTTTGGGCTCGGAACTCGATAAGTATATGGTGCGTTCCTGTGAAGTTGCAGAAATAATTCCGAAGAAAGTTGCTATTGCTGATTTGAATAAAAGTATGCTGGAAATGCTCATAGAAATTGAAAATGTTCAGTTTAAATCGAGTGAAATAGGACAAGCTTACGGAAATGCCAACAATACCGTAACTGTAAATCGGGTGCTGCAAAGTGTTGACAATTCCTGTAATTTTTTGGATGAAGTTATCTTAAGAAATAGCGGTTTTGCCAGTTTTAAAAACAATATGCTTCCCGAAGGAAAAGGAAGCGTTGTGGCTATTTTCAGCAATTATTATGACGATTTTCAACTGTATTTGCGCGATACAGATGATGTAAAATTAACGGAAACACGATGCGATGCAACCAATTCTTTTTTGCCAACCATTACTTTGGCGGAAGTTAAAGAAATGTACAAAGGAAGCATAGTCGAATTTGGCATCAGCAACAATTACGTTATTGAAGGTTTTGTTATTTCAAGCGATGAACATGGAAGTTTTGTGAAAAAATTGGTGATTCAGGATGCTGTTGAAAATGCAACTGCAGGCATTCAGTTGTTGGTCGATTCAGAAATATTGTTTGAACAATACAATATCGGCGACAAGGTTTTTGTGAAATTGAACAAACTTTATATGAATAAAAAAGACGGTGTTTTAACCGTCGGTTTTCCAAAAGGAACTGCCATTACCGAAATTTCATCATCTAAAATTGGCGATTTCATTTATAGCAGTGCTGAAAATTTTAGTGTAATTCCCAGAGAAATTTCTATGGCGGAAGTGTTAAATCCTGCTTTTGAAAACACCTTGGTAAAAGTTAAAAATGTGCAGTTGGCACAAAATGAGCTTGGTTCTGCATTTACCTATTTCAGTGGTACCAACAACGGATTTCGAACGTTGGAAACCTGCAATGAATCTACAAAAATATCGGTTTTTACCAACGGCAAAGCCACTTTTGCCAACGAATTATTTCCGCAGGGAAAAGGAAATATCACTGGCGTTTTAAGCAATGTTCTTGAGCTGAGAACCGCGGCTGATGTGGAGTTTTCTGAAGCTTATGAAGTCTGCGCAGTTTTTGTCCCAAAAATAATGATTACCGAAGTGGCCGATCCAAAAAACAATGTTTCATCGCGATTTGTGGAATTGTACAATGCCGGCGAAACGACCGTAAATTTAACGGGATGGAAACTGAATAAATATTTAAACGGGTCAACAACGGTTTCTGGATCGCCCTTGGCATTGACAGGCATCGTAATTCCCCCGGGCGGATTTGCCATTATTGCCGGTAGCGAATACAAAACAGAGTTTGTTGATATTCCTGATATTGAAACGACCTATATCTCCGGAAATGGCGATGATGTGTATGAATTGGTAAACAATACCGGCGCAAGAATGGATATTTTTGGCCTTATTGGCCAAGACGGAAACGGCACAAATTGGGAATATTTAGATGGCAGAGCTATGCGAAAAGTTATGATTTCTGCACCAAATCCAATTTTTACCATCAGCGAATGGACGATTTATTCTGCGGCTTCAAACAGTTTAATTACATTCCCAAATTCACCGCAAAATGCGCCTGATGGGTTTAATCCAAGGGTGCGATAATGTTTTGATTTACTGGCGAATTGGACTTTATTTTTAGCGCTCAGTTTAGCACGAATTACGATAACGTGGATACGATAGCGGATACGATAGCGCGGATTTGCAATCCATACGATAGCGCGGATTTGCAATCCGTGCCCCGAAAATTCAAGAAATTAACAATAGTTGCCTTGCAGTTATTCAAATACAAATAAACGATGTCAACAAAATACAAAGCTACAACAACTGAAGAAGCTTTTTTTATCACCATTACAACTGCTGGTTGGGTGGATGTTTTTACACGATTAAACCAAAAGTATGTTCTCATAAATTCACTTGCGCATTGCCAAAAAAACAAGGGATTGGAGATTTACGCTTATTGTATTATGAGCAGCCATATCCATTTATTGTGCAAAGCAACCAATGGATTTATTTTGTCGGACGTAATGCGAGATTTCAAAAAATTCACCTCAAAAAAAATAATTCAAACTATGATTAATGAACCTGAGAGCAGGCGGGAATGGATGCTTGATTATTTTCAAAAGGCAAGTGAGCATCTTAAAAGAGAACAGAAATATAAAGTATGGCAAAATGGCTATCATGCAGAATTGGTAGTGTCAAATTGGTTTATAAAACAAAAATTGTATTATATCCATAACAACCCTGTGAAAGGTAAAATTGTTAAATCAGCAGAAGATTATTATTTTAGTTCAGCTAGAAATTATGCTGATTTAGATAATTATTTGGAGGTGATTTTGCTGGATTTATTCTGATGTTCATTGCATGGCAAGGATTACAAATCCGCGCGAACTGATGATGTTGGGATTTTGTTAGATATATTTTGAAATTGATTAGTTAGGCAAGTTCCGCGCTTGCTGAAAACGTATTTTTAGTTCAAATTTTCACTAATTGTTGCTCACAAATCATCATATAAAAGAAATTGATGGTTTTGAGTGATAGTCGTTTTTCTTCCAAAAACGCAGTAAAAAGTCAATGTCTTTTAAATATAATTTGCCAACACCCGCATTAAAAAAGGGCAATTTGGTTTTACAGTTGTCAATGCAAAACATGGCAAGTTCTGTTGAGATGTTTTTATCCATAAATAGTCGCTGTATGTGATCTTCGCTAAGTGCTTTTTCAAAATATGGATTATTTTGCATTTTGAATGCTGAGTTTACCTCCAATACAACTTCAAGACCGCTTTTCGGATTGAAAAACACCAATCCCGTTTCAAAGTATTCAAAATAATTTTCAGACTCATTTTCGGTGATAAAAAAGCCTTCTTTACGCCTTCTTTTTTTGGATTCCTTAATTTCTTTACCAGTAAGATTTAAGGATTTGTTATAAAAATCGGTGTAGGTCCTGCAAAATTCTTCAAGTTTATCGGATTCCATAAAAGCTATTTGTGAGCCATTGTTTAAATCCTTGAAAACCTTAAATTGTTTTTCCAGGGTTTCTTCAACCTCTTTTCTTTTATAATCCAGAAAGTTAACCGCCATTCTGCTTTTAAAAGATTTTTTTTCGTCTAAAACTAAATTGGGGTCAAACGGGGTTTGAAATTGTATGCCCGAAAACCACCATTTATCCTTCCATTTTACAATCCCCATAAATATTATGGTGTCTATTTTTTTTAAAGAATCGGAATAGTTGTACGATTTTTTTGTCAGTTTAAATTTTTTGCCTGAAGCAACGTGCTCAAGAAAAACATCATCTTGGTCTTGCCCCTTATAAAAAAAGTAGCCTCTTATTTTTGGGGACAGTTCTAAAAACTCAGAATAAAGCGGGTGTTTATTTCCCACTATTTCCGATGCCCACTCTTTTCCCGTTAAACTGAGCAAATTTGTGTGGCTATTATGCAGCATAGCGTCTCTGTTTTCATTTAAAAGCGCCATGATATTTTTGCCATCCTTTTTGTCTTTAATTATGTCAGATTCTTCCTCTTTTAATTTCAAGAATGTATCAGGAAAAAATAGGTATGATTTAAATAAAACAGTATCAATTAAATTACGTGCAACATAAAAATCAGCCTCCTTTTCGTCAATTTGATAAAATGATTTCAGGTTTTCATTTTCGGGTGCATATTCCCACTCTTTATCAAAAATGCCAGTTACTTTTTTGGCAGTTTCAATAATAAAATCATTAAATGGCGCAATAAATTTTTCTTGTTGTATGGTATTTAAAAAGTACCAAATTAAAAAACTTACGTCTTGTGAATTGACTTCTTTTTCATAGTATTCATCCAATATATAAAATGGAAGAGGTTTGTTATATATCCGTTTATGAACACGAATAAAGCTATTCCAAATATTGGTTTCAGAAATAACATCTTCAAAATAAGAGGTTAAGAAACATGCCAATTGATTCAACGCTGTTTTTTCTAAATAAATTTGCAAAGCGAATGATTGCATATTGTGGGTAAGAGCGAATTTAACATCATTGCTCAGTTTTAAATAATAACTGTCGGTTGATGTTTGGCTACTGTATGGTTTAAATTGCAGCCAATCTCTAAGATATATTTTTGAAGTCATTTAATTTCTTGATAATATTTAGTGAACAGTAAGGTTATAACGTTTTTACTTCAGGATTTTGAATTGTAAAAATCGAAGTTTTTTCTTGAACTGCAAAATAAATATTAAATATCCATTGGTTTTTTAAGCATTTGTTTTAACCTAAAGTCTGGAAGCAGGTGTCCGTATTTCATATTTTTTTTGAAACAAAACTTTCCCTGTAATTGCATAGTTTTAACATTTCTCTTGTATCCTGAAAAAGAAAACTGATTGCCAATATTTGAAAATTTAACAAACATTTCGGTAATTTTACCTTCTTTAATAAGAATTTTTACCTGCTTTTAATAAAAAAGAAATTATGGTAACTTTAGAGAGCAATGTAAATAGCGGAAATATTGCCGAAATACCGGAAATCGGCAATTTTACCAAAATCTTGTTTTATTTAAGAAACAACAATATCAACTGGAAATATTTTAATTATCTCAAAGAAATAACAGCACTTAGCGATGAGATTATTTCGGTTTGGTTATATATCAACCCAAAAACATTAAGGGCTTACAGAAAGCCCGAAAGTGTTTCAAAAGAAAATATTAAAGAACACCTGGTTTTGTTAATTTCTCTTTATGAACATGGAATTGACGTTTTTGAAACAAAAGAAAACTTTGATAAATGGTTGCTCACCAACAATTATTTTCTTGACAACAAGTCCCCAAAAGATTTTTTAGACACAATTACAGGCATTAAATTTATTGATGACCAACTTACTGCTATTGAATATGGCGATAACGTTTAATAATGGAAGTTTTTAAAATTTGCCGCGAAAAATACGCGAATGAACTAAATGCCTCATACGCAGCAAACAGATGGAATAAAAAAGAGGAATTTGTTATTTATGCCGGAGGAAGCAGGTCCTTATCAACCTTGCAAAAAGTGGTTCATAGCGCTGCCATAAATATTTCCGGTCCATATAAATTATTGACAATTTCCATTAAACACAAAGTATCCATAAAAGAATTAGCCATTAAAGATTTGCCCGAGAATTGGAACACAATTGAGGGCTATATTGAACTTCGGGAAATTGGTTCAAAGTGGTATAATTCTCTTGAAACTCTTGTTTTAAAAGTTCCTTCAGCAATAATTTCACAAGAATATAACTATATTATAAACACAAAACACCCCTTGTTTGCAGCAAATATTATCTTGAAAAGTGCAGTAGATTTTGTCTGGGATAAAAGGCTGCTATAAACTTTAAAAATAATAAAACGTTGGTATAGAAGCCTAAGAACAGTTTTTAAATTTCCATCATTTAACAAGCCTTCGCAACGCGGCCCATTGTTTCAACATTTCTCTTGAATCCTGAGCCGGATAGCCCAACACCGTTTTGCCCGCTTCAACATCATTCATTACGCCAGAACCACCTGCCACCACGGCACCCGAATGCACCGTCACGTGATCTTTTATTGAAACGCTTCCGCCAATAACAACGCCGTCTCCAAGCGTAACGGAACCTGCCAAACCGCTATGGCCGGCCATAATGCAAGAGCGCCCCATAATGCTGTTGTGCGCAATTTGCACCAAATTGTCAATTTTACAGCCGTCTCCAATTTGCGTAGCGCTAAACTTGCCGCGATCCACGCAAGAATTTGAGCCTATTTCCACATAATTTCCAATCACCACATTGCCAATGTGCGGAATTTTCACCAAACCTCGGCCATCTTCACTGGCACAATAGCCAAATCCGTCCCCGCCAATGCTTACGTTGAGATGAAAAATGCAAAAACTGCCTATTTCACTTTGTTCCCGAATTACGGTTCCCGACCAAATCACCGTTCCGTTTCCAATGGTGGTTTCGTCAAAAATGGTCACATTTGGATACAAAACAATATCATCGCCCAACACCACATTTTTTCCGACATAACAGTTTGCTCCAATTTTACAGTTTTTTCCAATGGTTGCTGTAGCATGAACAACGGCAGTCTCGTGAATTGCTGATTCAAAAACTGGTGAATCCGGACTGAAAACTTCCAGCAATCTGGCCATCGCCAAATCGGCATTTTTTACTTTAATCAAGGCGCGATTTTCGCCGGGTTCAAAGTCCAGGTCTTCATTCACAATGGCGGCACAGGCTTTTGAGGTTTCCCACAAACGCACATATTTTTTGCTTCCTATAAATGAAATATGGTTGTTTCCGGCCTTTTCTAATTGTTCCGGCCCGCTTATTTGGTGATTGGTGTCTCCAACCAAAGTGCCTTTTAAAAGCTGGTTGATTTCCTTTACTGAAAATGTTTTCATGGATTTTCTTTGGTATGAAGTTTCTTTGGTTTTTAAGGATTTTGTCTGATAAAAACCAGCCGCAAATTACAATAAACTTTTGATAATTTATGCTGATGTTCATTGTTGGGCACGGATTTCAAAATTCGCGCTATCAAATTTAGGATTTACGATTGCTTTTTCTTGCTGAAACCTGCAATCAATTTAAATAAAAGCGCACAACACAATATCAAAATTGAATTGGGTAATTTGTATCTTTGCGTATTAAACAAAAGACATAAAATTGGCGGAAACTATTTCTGCTTCAATTTTTTAACATAAATATAGCTGCCGGCTATTTTGATTATGACTGAAATTATAGAAGACAATACGGAAAAAGTTGTTTTGGTAGGGCTGATTACGCAATATCAAAATGAAGAGAAATGCAATGAATATTTGGATGAACTGGAATTTTTAACGCTTACCGCAGGCGGAATGGCAGTGAAAAGATTTGTGCAAAAGTTAGACACGCCCAATCCAAAAACGTTTATCGGAACCGGTAAATTGGAAGATGTACGCCAATATATTGAAGCCAACAACATTGGAACGGTTATTTTTGATGATGAATTAAAGTCGTCGCAACTGCGAAATATTGAAAAAGTACTGAACATCAAAGTGCTGGACAGAACCAACCTGATTCTCGATATTTTTGCCGCAAGAGCGCAAACCAGTTATGCAAGAACGCAAGTTGAATTGGCACAATGCCAATATTTATTGCCGCGTTTGACCCGTCTTTGGACCCACTTGGAGCGTCAAAAAGGTGGAATCGGATTGCGTGGCCCTGGGGAAACGGAGATTGAAACCGACCGACGAATTATTAGGGACAAAATTTCTTTGCTCAAAAAAAAGCTGGAGATTGTGGACAAACAAATGGCCGTTCAACGTAAAAACCGCGGAAAATTAGTACGCGTTGCTTTGGTGGGATACACCAATGTTGGAAAATCGACTTTAATGAATGTGGTGAGCAAGAGCGAGGTGTTTGCCGAAAATAAATTGTTTGCCACCTTGGATACGACCGTTCGAAAAGTGGTGATTAAAAATCTTCCGTTTTTGTTAACAGACACTGTTGGGTTTATAAGAAAATTGCCCACACAGTTAATAGAATCGTTTAAATCGACTTTGGATGAGGTTCGCGAAGCCGATTTGCTGCTTCATGTGGTGGATATTTCGCACCCAAATTTTGAAGACCATATGGCTTCCGTAAACAAAACTTTGGCTGAAATTGGTAGCGCCGACAAACCAACCATCATCGTTTTTAATAAAATTGATGCGTTTACACACCAAACTATCGAATCGGATGATTTGGTAACCGAAAAAACCGAAATTCACTTTTCTTTAGACGAATGGAAAAAAACCTGGATGAACAGACTCAACAACAATTGCGTGTTTATTTCTGCCTTGAACAAAGAAAATATGGAAGCGTTTAAGGAAAAAGTTTTTGAAGAGGTGAAAAAAATTCACATCTCGCGTTTTCCTTATAACGATTTGTTGTACCAAGAATTTGAGGAAGAAATTTAGTTTGAAAACACAATTATAAATTAAAAAGGACGCTCTAAAATGGTTTAACCGCAATGAACGCAAGAAAAAAACCGCAAAGTTCGCAAAGCATTATACTT
>JACUUQ010000337.1 GCA_014859175.1 Lutibacter sp.
CTAAATATTTTTTTCAAAGATAAACAAATCATTCGTTAATTAGAATAGAGCCATTAAATTTAACCGCTAACTAAGGATTCAAATCCACTTAAAATGTAATTCGTTTTAAAAGAGAATATTAACTTGCCAATGCAACTTTTGTCACATATATAATATTTATTTTCAACTTCTTAATGTAACATTTGTTGCTGCATTTAATGCCATTTAATGACATTTGTCACCCTATAAACTTGTATCTGTAAATACCTTTACATCCGAAATAAATTATGATACTTATGACTACTTCAAGAAGAAAATTTATCAAAATTTCTGCTTTAGGTTTAGGGGCTGTAGCAGCATCAACAACTGCCATAAATATGTTTGGATCCAATTCTTATATTGATGAGTTGGTTAAAAAAAATGTTTCCAAAAAATTTAAAAGAACCGCCACCTATTGCGAAGTTTGTTTTTGGAAGTGTGCCGCCTGGACCTACACAAATGAAGACGGAGAAATTAAAAAAATTATTGGCAACGATAATGATCCTCACTGTTACGGCCGCTTATGCCCTAGAGGAACAGGAGGGGTTGGAATGTATAATGACGAAGACCGACTTAAAACGCCTTTAATCAGAATAACCGTAAATGGTGAAGATACTTTTAGGAAAGCAAGCTGGGATGAAGCCCTTGATTTAATTGCCTCAAAATTTAAAGACATTAAAGAAACTTATGGCGCTGAATCTGTTGCATTGATAAAACATGGTGCTCCAGGTTCACATTTTGAACATTTATTTAAAGCTTTTGGATCGGACACCATCGCCGAACCGGCTTATGCGCAGTGCAGAGGTCCGCGTGAAACAGGTTTTAGTTTAACTTTTGGGTCATGGATAGGATCGCCTGAACCTACAGATATCAGAGACACAAAATGTTTGGTGCTTATTGGGTCACATATTGGCGAAAATATGCACAATTCACAAGTTCAGGAAATGTCGGACGCCATTGATAACGGCGCCACCATTATTACTGTTGACCCAAGACTTTCAACCGCGGCAAGCAAATCAAAATTTTGGCTGGCCATAAAACCTGCAACCGATATTGCTTTAATGCTTTCTTGGATGAATGTTATCATAGAAGAAGGCATTTACGATAAAGAATACATTAATAAATATGCCACAGGTTTTGATGAATTGAAAAAACATGTGAGCCAATTCACACCTGAATGGGCTTACGGAATCACTACCATCAAACCTGAAGTGATAAGGGAAACTGCAAGAGCCATGGCACATGCAGCGCCTTCAGTAATTATTCATCCTGGCCGACATGTAGTTTGGTACGGTGATGATTCACAAAGAGCAAGAGCGATGGCTATTTTAAATGCCTTATTGGGTTCTTGGGGACGACGCGGCGGATTCTACTTTAAAGAAGCAATTAAAGTTCCTGATTTTCCGGCGCCTCCTCTGGCACTGCCGAAATTTGAAGCACGAAAGGTATAAATGCCAT
>JACUUQ010000126.1 GCA_014859175.1 Lutibacter sp.
TTTAAAATATTATTTATTTTACAAATAACGGCAAACCCGACATCATTTCATTTACTTTTTCAGCAATAGCTTCAAGTTTTGCTTCATCTTCATAATTTAAAATAACTTCATCAATTAAATCAACGATGCCAGCCATATCATTTTCTTTTAAGCCTCTGGTTGTAACTGCCGCAACTCCAATTCTGATACCGGAAGTTACAAAAGGAGATTTATCATCAAAAGGCACCATATTTTTATTTACGGTAATATCAGCTTTAACCAAGGCCTGTTCAGCATCTTTTCCGCTAATGTTTTTGTTGCGTAAATCAATAAGCATCATATGGTTGTCTGTTCCGCCAGAAATAATTTCATAGCCTTTTTTCATAAAAGCAGCAGCCATTGTTGCCGCATTTTTTTTCACCTGAATTTGATAAGCTAAAAATTCATCAGTTAAAGCTTCCCCAAATGCAATTGCTTTTGCTGCAATAACGTGCTCTAAAGGCCCGCCCTGATTTCCCGGAAAAACCGCAGAATCAATCATAGCCGACATTTTTTTAAGCGAACCATTTTTTAGCGTTATTCCGAACGGATTGTCGAAATCCTTTCCAATCATAATAATTCCGCCACGCGGTCCGCGCAATGTTTTGTGTGTTGTGGTGGTCACAAAATGACAATGAGGAATTGGATCATTTAAAATTCCTTTGGCAATTAAACCAGAAGGATGCGAAATATCGGCCATTAGCAAAGCGCCAACAGAATCTGCAATTTCCCTAAATCTTTTAAAATCGATGTCTCTTGAATACGCCGAAGCACCTGCAATAATTAAATTTGGTTTTTCTTTAGTGGCAGTTTCCTGTATTTTGTCATAATTTAAAACACCGGTTTCTTTTTCAACACCATAAAAAGACGTTTTATACAATTTTCCTGAAAAATTCACCGGAGAACCGTGTGTTAAATGTCCGCCATGCGACAAATCAAAACCTAAAATTTTATCTCCCGGATTTAAAACAGCCTGATAAACAGCCGCATTTGCTTGTGAACCGGAGTGCGGCTGCACATTTACATATTCTGCGCCAAAAAGTTGTTTTGCCCTGTCAATCGCAATTTGCTCAACAACATCAACCACTTCGCAACCGCCATAATAACGCTTGTTTGGATATCCTTCTGCATATTTGTTGGTTAAAACAGAACCAGTGGCTTCCATAACTTGTTCACTTACAAAGTTTTCCGAAGCAATTAATTCCAAACCGTTAGTTTGTCTTTCTTTTTCGTCCTGAATTAAATCGAAGATAATTTGATCACGTTGCATTAAATTTGATTTTAAAAGTTAAATTTTGCGCAAAAATACTAATTTCATTTTGCTTTTAACAATAAACTTCTATATTTGAATAGAAAATAATAACTGATAATAGTTTACATATATGCAAATAGCAGCAAACAATCCAAACAGAAAATCGTGGTTAAATGTAGCAGATAACTGCGATTTTCCCATTCAAAATATACCTTTTGGTGTTTTTATCACCAAAGATGACATTATAACCATTGGAACACGAATTGGTGAGTACGCCATTGATTTGGGCGCTTTCCATCAATTGGGTTATTTTGAAGGAATTCCATTGACCGATGATATGTTTATGCAGGATTCCTTAAACGATTTTATTTCCGACGGAAGAAAAACCTGGAGATTGGTAAGAAACAGAATTGCGGAAGTGTTTGATGCAGAAAACGCAAGTTTAAGAGACAATTTAAAACACAGGGAAGTCATTATTTTTGATGTGAATGAGGTTGAAATGTTGTTGCCGATAAGCGTTGGCGATTATACCGATTTTTACTCGAGCAAAGAACACGCCAACAATGTTGGTATGATGTTTAGAGGCGCAGACAATGCGCTGATGCCGAATTGGCTTCACATGCCAATTGGTTATCACGGGCGTGCCTCGTCTGTAGTTGTTTCAGGAACAAAAATTCGCAGGCCATACGGACAAATGCTTCCAAATGGTGAAACCCAACCAGTTTTCGGACCAACAAAAGCGTTGGATATGGAACTTGAAACCGCTTTTATTACCACCGATGTCAATAATTTAGGAGAACCAATCTCTATTGATGAAGCCCACGATTATATTTTTGGAATGGTTTTGTTTAACGACTGGAGCGCCAGAGACATTCAAAAATGGGAGTATGTGCCACTTGGACCGTTTTTGGGAAAAAGTTTTGCTTCATCCATGTCACCTTGGATTATTACGATGGATGCTTTGGAGCCTTTTAAATGCGACGGACCAAAACAAGAAGTTACGCCACTTCCCTACTTACAACAAAAAACTACCGAAAACAGTTACGATATAAAACTTCAGGCAGCAATTGAAACCGAAAATGGCGATTTAAATTTGTTGACCGAATCAAATTTCAAGTATTTATATTGGTCAATGGCACAACAATTGGCACACCACACCAGTAACGGATGCAATTTAAGAGCAGGTGATTTAATGGGAAGCGGCACCATTTCGGGACCCACAAAAAATAGTTATGGTTCTTTGCTGGAACTAACCTGGGGAGGAAAAGAACCAATCACTTTAAAAGACGGAACAACAAGAACATTTTTAAACGATGGTGATAATGTAATCATTCGCGGCTATTGCAAGAATGACAAAGTGAGAATTGGTTTTGGCAAATGCACCGGCAAAATAATGCCGCCAGTTAAATTAAAAAAATAAGAAAAATCGACTGAACTGATTCTCAAAAAAAGCCAAAAAAATATATTTTTTTGGCTTTTTTGGTTATTTTTGGCAACAAATTCTTGACCCTGTAAAACTTAAATCAACGTGAAAAAACAATTACTCTTATTATTAATATTAACAATTACATTTTTTAGTTGCAGTGGCGTTAAAAAAACACAGGAAGACATTAATTATGGAAACTATGATGAAGCCATTGAGACTGCTGTTAAAAACTTAAGAAGCAACAAAACAAAAAAAAGCAATCAGCCTTATGTGTTTATGCTTGAAGAAGCGTTTGCAAAAGCTACCGGCAGAGACCTTGAAAAAATAAAATTTCTTAAAAATGACGGAAATCCAGCCAATTTGGAGGGCATATACAATTTATACCTAAACTTAAATAATAGACAAGAAATTATAAAACCATTGCTTCCATTGCCAATGCTGAAAAATGGCAAAAATGCCAAATTTCTATTTAATGATTATTCAAATGAAATCATAAACAGCAAAGATAAACTTTCCAATTATTTATATGAAAATGCTAAAAAATCAATAGTTATTGCTGAAAATAAAGTTGATTTCAGAAATATTTATGATGATTTAAATTTCCTGAACAACATCAATCCGAATTATAAGGATTCGCAAGATTTACTGAAGGAAGCACATGATAAAGGAACGGATTATGTATATGTTTTTATTCAAAACCAAACAGATAAGGCAATTCCAATAAGGCTGGAAGATGATTTGTTGAATTTTGACACCTATCGGTTAAATAATCTTTGGACGGTTTATCACAACAATAAACAGCCACATATAAATTATGATTTCGATATAGCATTAAATTTAAGGGAAATTAACATTTCTCCTGAACAAATTCGAGAAAAACAAATTGTGCAGGAAAAACAGGTGAAAGACGGATGGAAATATTTACAGGACAGCAATGGAAATGCCGTAAAAGACAGTTTGGGAAATAATATTAAAGTCGATAAATTTAAAACAATAAAAAGCACATTATACCAAAACACACAATTTAAATCTGTTCAAATAATTGGGCAAATGAGCTATTTCGACCTAAAAAACAATCAGTTAATTAAAACTTTTCCTATAGAAAGCGGATTTAACTTTGAGCATAATTACGCAACTTATAGAGGTGATAAAAATGCTTTAGGCCAAAATTACTTGGATTTGTTAAAATATAAACACATACCTTTTCCAAGTAATGAACAAATGATTTACGATACTGGCGAAGATTTAAAAAAGAAGATTAAAGCTATTATTACCTCCAATAATTTTAGATAAAACTCCTTTTTTAGTTGGAAATTACCTCTTTTATAGCTTCAATTGTGATGGAATGATGAGAATTGTCATAAATGCACTTATTGTTTTTTATCAGCAAAACCTGTGGTGATTGGTGTGCTACTTTAAATTTTTCAGAAATATCGTTAGACAAGGTTCTATATTCCAATAAATTTAGAAAATACAGCTCAACATTATTTTCCGGAATGTCGTAATCGCTTTCAAAATTTTTAAGTACCATCCTGCTTATGCCGCATCTTGTGCTATGCTTAAAAATTAAAACGGGCTTGGTCATCGAAATTTTTACAATATCTTCCAATTGTGCTTTATCAGTTAAAGCCACCCAATTTATTTTTATATTATTTTCTGCTTTATCAGCACTTTTAAAAAAATTATCGAATAATCCCATTTTAATTGTTTTATCTTTAAGTCGGCAAAGCTAATAATAACTTACTTAAAAGACAAAATGTCTTTCTTTTATTAAACGGATACGACAAATTGACTTATTTCTGAAACTTTATTTAAGTGGAATATTCTTTGAGAACTAAAATTAAATACAATTAAATATAACATTATGGACTTTAATAAATTTACCATAAAAACGCAGGAAGCTGTTCAACAAGCGCAACAAATTGCGCAAAGTTACGGGCATCAGCAAATTGAAAATTCACATATTTTAAAAGCCATTTTTGAAGTGGATGAAAATGTGGTTCCTTTTATTTTTAAAAAGATAGGATTAAACATCGATTTGCTTAAAAGTTTGATTGACAAAACTTTGGAAAGTTATTCAAAAGTAACCGGCGGCGACATTTCGCTTTCCGGAAACGCCTCAAAAATGCTGAATACGGCAACCATTGAAGCAAAAAACATGAAGGATGAATATGTTTCCATTGAGCATTTATTGCTGGCGATTTTAAACACAAAAGACACCACTTCCCAAATTTTGAAAGATCAGGGCGTCAATGAAAAAAACTTAAAATCGGCCATTGCAGAGTTGCGCAAAGGAAGCACGGTAACTTCCCAAAGCGCTGAAGAAACCTACAATTCGCTTAATAAATATGCCCGGAATTTAAATCAGCTGGCAAATGACGGAAAACTTGATCCCGTAATTGGCCGTGACGAAGAAATAAGAAGAATTCTTCAAATTTTATCGCGCAGAACCAAAAATAATCCGATGCTCGTCGGCGAACCAGGCACCGGAAAAACAGCCATTGCGGAAGGGTTAGCGCACAGAATTGTGAAAGGCGACATTCCCGAAAATTTAAAGGGAAAACAAGTTTATTCCTTGGATATGGGTGCTTTGATTGCCGGCGCAAAATATAAAGGAGAATTTGAAGAACGGTTGAAGTCGGTCATCAAGGAAGTCACATCTTCTAACGGAGAAATTGTGCTGTTTATTGATGAAATTCACACGTTGGTTGGCGCCGGTGGCGGACAGGGCGCGATGGATGCCGCAAATATTTTAAAACCGGCGTTGGCAAGAGGCGAATTGCGTGCAATTGGTGCAACCACGCTTGATGAGTACCAAAAATATTTTGAAAAGGACAAAGCGCTGGAACGCAGATTTCAAAAAGTAACGGTTGATGAACCTGATACGGAAAGCGCCATTTCCATTTTGCGCGGCATTAAGGAAAAATATGAGAACCATCATAAAGTGCAAATTAAAGATGATGCCATTATTGCTGCGGTAGAACTTTCGCAACGCTATATTTCAAACCGATTTTTACCCGACAAAGCCATCGATTTAATGGATGAAGCCGCCGCAAAATTGCGGATGGAAATCAATTCGAAACCAGAGGAATTGGATGTTTTAGATCGAAAAATAATGCAGATTGAGATTGAAATTGAAGCCATTAAACGTGAAAAAGACGAAAAGAAATTGGCCTTTTTAAAAGAAGAAGTTGCCAATTTAAAAGAAAAACGCAACGAAATAAATGCAAAATGGGTCAGCGAAAAAGAATTGGTTGAAAAAGCCCAAACAAGTAAAGAAGCCATAGAAAATTACAAACTGGAAGCCGAACGTGCCGAACGTGAAGGCGATTACGGAAAAGTTGCTGAAATTCGCTATGGCAAAATTAAGCAAGAACAGGATAATTTAGAAAAACTTCAAAAAGAATTGGCTGAAAATCAGGATTCTGCCTTAATCAAAGAAGAAGTTACCCGAGATGATATTGCAGAAATTGTGGCAAAATGGACCGGAATTCCCGTGACAAAAATGTTGCAGAGCGAACGTGAAAAATTGCTGCTTTTAGAAGACGAACTGCACCAAAGAGTTGTTGGACAAGAAGAAGCCATAAGCGCAGTTGCTGATGCTGTGAGACGCTCAAGAGCCGGATTGCAAGACATTAAAAAACCGTTGGGAACCTTTTTATTTTTGGGAACCACCGGTGTCGGAAAAACGGAATTGGCAAAAGCGTTGGCTGAATATTTATTCGATACCGAAAATTCTATCACACGTATTGATATGAGCGAATATCAGGAACGCCATGCTGTGAGTAGATTGGTGGGGGCGCCTCCGGGATATGTTGGCTATGAAGAAGGCGGACAATTGACCGAAGCGGTTCGAAGAAAACCTTATTCCGTAATATTATTGGATGAAATTGAAAAAGCGCATCCCGATACCTTTAATATTTTATTGCAGGTGTTGGATGAAGGTAGGTTAACGGACAATAAAGGCCGGGTCGCCGATTTTAAGAACACCATTATTATTATGACTTCAAATATGGGATCAACAATTATTCAGGAAAGGTTTGAAAAAATGGATATGAATAAGCGCGATTTAATTACGGAAGCCACAAAAGTTGAAGTTTTAGGATTGTTGAAACAAACCATCAGGCCTGAATTTTTAAACAGAATTGATGAAATCATCATGTTTACGCCTTTAAATGAAGCCGAAATTAAGCAAATTGTTAAAATCCAGTTGGATGCGTTGGCAAAAATGTTGCTGACAAAAGATATCCATATCGATTTTTCTGAAGATGTGATTGAAGCTTTGGCAAACAAAGGCTACGATCCGCAATTTGGGGCGAGGCCTGTAAAACGAGTGATTCAAAAAGAAGTGTTGAATGAATTGTCAAAAGAAATTTTAGCAGGTAAAATAACAGCAGACAGCCATATTTTGCTCGATGCTTTTGATGATAAAATTGTGTTTAGAAACAAAAAATAATGAAGACAAAAAAACTGCCTTTGGCAGTTTTTTTTGTTTCTTTATAAAAAATTATCTGATGCGGAAAATTATTTTATTATGTTTTTTATTCATATCAATGGCAAATTTGCAAGCACAAGAATCGGTGGATAAAACAACCACCTATTTTTTGATTAGACATGCTGAAAAAGTAAGAGAAAATCCAGCCGATAAAAATCCGGATTTAAACGAAAGAGGTTTTCAAAGGGCCGAAAACTGGAAAAAAGTGTTGCAGCACATTTCGTTCGATGCCATCTATTCAACCGATTACAAAAGAACGCTCAAAACCGCTGAACCCATTGCAAAAAAGTGCAATTTAGAACCCATTATTTATAACCCTTCAAAAGTTGATTTTGATCTTTTCAAACTTGAAAATGCTGGTAAAAATGTGTTAATCGTTGGTCACAGCAATACCATTCCGCAATTTGTAAATGTATTAATAAAGCAACAGAAATATCAGGAAATGGATGATGATGAATTTTCTCATTTGTACATTATTACTGTGATAGGCAATCAGGTAACCGACCTACTTTTATTTCAAGATTTTTAATTCAAAATTTAAGTTATTAGCCTTATTTAAAAAGAAATATGCTAAAATGACATAGTTGAAATCCTTTCACAGGAAATTTTGGCATAAATTTCAGTTTGGCATTTATTTTGATTTTTATTGAACAATATTTAATAAATGTTTAATTAAAAAAACGGAAAACTATGTTAGTAAAAAAATCTGGTATTCCTGTAATGCCACCGATGTTCGACAATTTTTTCAGAGATTGGTCTATGTCAAATTTTTCTGAAACAGACACAACACTTCCGGCAATAAATATCAAAGAAAATGATGATGAATTTATTGTTGAAGTTGCCGCTCCAGGTATGAATAAAAATGATTTTAAATTAAATTTGGAAAATGATGTTTTAACCGTTTCCTCAGAAAAAACAGCTGAGAAAAATGAAAATAATGATAGGTATATGCGAAGGGAATATAGCTATCAATCTTTTGAACGATCTTTTAATTTACCAAAAAATTTGGTGGACAGGGATAAAATTACTGCCAATTACAAAAATGGTGAATTGATCATTTCCATTCCTAAATTGGAAGAAATAAAACCAAAACCACCTAAATTAATAGAAATTAATTAACAAAAAGGGCTAAGTTCTAAAATAAACAGCTTATGTGTTAGGGATTACTTCACCTATTTTTTATAGGAGTTTAGTGAACCATGTTTAAAGCGATATCCTTTTTTAATGCGCCTTTTTCGGCGAAT
>JACUUQ010000127.1 GCA_014859175.1 Lutibacter sp.
ACACAGCAATGATTAATGGCGAACAGCAGCTGTACCAATAAAAAAATAAAATATAGACAGATGAAACCAATATATTTTTATTTAATATTGTCACTTATCCTTTTGCAATCCTGTGATTATTTTACCTTCAAAAAAGAGGTTCCGCCCCAAGTTGTTGCCAGGGTGAATGACAACTATTTGCATAAAGATGATTTAATGGCAATTTTTACCAAAGGCATCAGCAAACAAGACAGTGTCGCTTTGGTGAAGAACTATATAAATAATTGGATTAAGCAACAACTATTGCTGTCTAAAGCACAATTAAATTTGGAAAATAAGGCGGATGAGTTTGAAGATTTGGTGAAACAATATCGTGAAGATTTGTTTATAAATTCCTACAAAGAAGCTGTTGTAAAACAATATTTAGACACGATTATTACACAAGATGACATAGATCAGTTTTATTTGAATAATAATGAAATTTTTAAGTTGAATGAAGAATTAATTAAGGTAAAGTACATTAAAATAGGCAAGGAAGATTCAAATAAAAAGGAACTTTTAAAGCTATTTAAATCAACCAATAATAAAGATTTGGAATGGCTCAAAGAAAAGGCCCTTTTTATGAAATCACATCACTTAAATGATTCCGTTTGGATTAAATACAGTGATTTAATAATTGAGATTCCTGTTTTAAAATCTGAAGACAAGCAGCAATTATTAAAAAAAGATAATTTTATTCAAAAAGAAGATTCATTAAGCTTATATTTGGTCGCTATAAAACAGGTGTTACAAAGTAATGAAATTGCGCCTAAAAGCTATATTACTCCTGCAATTAGGCAGATGATTTTACACCAACGCAAATTATTATTATTAAGAAATATTGAAGAAACATTAATTAAGGATGCAACAAAAAAACAACAATTTGAAATATATTAGGATGAAGCAAAATACAATGATTTTAGCATTACTGTTATTTATTACGGGAATAAATGCGCAAGAACGGATAAAACTAGATGGCGTGGCTGTGGTAGTCGGTAAAAATATCGTGCTTGACTCTGATGTTGATAAATTTAAAAAAGAATTGCAACAACGAATTGAAGGCAAATTGGACATTACCGATTGTGAAATTTTGGAAGAAATTATGACCCAAAAACTAATTGCGCATCATGCTGTAGTTGACAGTATTGCGGTTTCCGAAGTTGAAATAAATTCAGAAGTTGAGCGCAATATTTCTTATTTTACCCAACAATTGGGAAACATGGAAAAAGTAGTGAAAATGTACGGATTTAATGACGAAGATGATTTAAGAAAAGAATTGTACGAAATCCAAAAAGAACAATTGCTTATTCAAAAAGAACGCGCAAGCATCACTGAAAAAATAGATGTGACTCCGGAAGAGGTGAGAACCTATTTTAGAAATCTTGAGAAGGACGGCAATTTGCCCGAATTTAGCGCTGAAATTGAATTGGCGCAAATTGTAAAAATGATTAAACCATCCGAAGAAGAAACCAATAGGGTTCTTGATAAATTGAATGAAATTAAAAAGGAAATCGAAAGCGGTTTCAGTTTTAGATTAAAAGCAATCATCAATTCTGATGATCCAGCGGTTTCAGGAACTGGACCCGGAGCAGCCGGTTTGTATACACTAACAAGAGAAAGCGGTTTTATAAAAGAATTTAAAGAAGTTGCTTTTAGCTTGGATGAAGGGGAAATTTCCGAACCATTTGAATCCGGATTTGGATTTCACATTATTTTGGTTGAAAAAATTAAAGGCCAGGAACGCGATGTGCGCCATATTTTAATTCAGCCAAAAATTAGTTCGGCAGAATTAAAAGCATCCAATGATGAATTGGCAAAAATTAGGGAACAAATCCTTAATGGAGAAATTACTTTTGAAGATGCGGTTGTAAAGTACTCAGAAGATAAAGACACCAAAAATAACAGCGGTTTGCTTTTGAATCCGCAAACGAACGATACCCGTTTTGATTTAACGAGAATGGACCCAAATCTTTACAATAAAATCAGCAGTTTAAAAACCGGTGAAATTACCGTTCCTTTTTATGATGAAGTAAGGGGAGAATCTAAAATGCATAAAATAATTTTAGTGAAAAGCAAAGATGATGCGCACACCGCAAATTTCACCAAAGATTACGAAAAAATTCAACAATTAACCTTGCAAAAAAAGCAAGAAGAAACTGTTGAAAAGTGGTCGAAAGATAAAATTAAAGACACTTATATTAAAATAAACAACGATTACAAAGCCTGCGATTTTAAAAATAACTGGAAAAAGGACTAAATATGTCAGACGTTGCCGCATTAAAGGAATTGGTTGAAAAACATAAAGCGCTTAAACAAGAAATTGGAAAAGTAATTATTGGGCAACATGAAGCCGTAAACCATATTCTGCTTTCCATTTTATGCAGTGGCCACTCATTGCTTATTGGCGTTCCCGGCTTGGCTAAAACGCTTATGGTTCAAACAATTTCAGAAACGTTGGGGCTCGATTTTAAACGCATTCAGTTTACGCCGGATTTGATGCCTTCCGATATTTTAGGAAGTGAAATTTTGGATGAAACAACACATTTTAAGTTTTTAAAAGGACCTGTTTTCAGCAATATTATTTTGGCTGATGAAATAAACAGGACGCCGCCAAAAACGCAATCTGCATTGTTGGAGGCAATGCAGGAACGGTCTGTGACCATTTCCGGCCATCAACACAAATTGGCGAGTCCGTTTTTTGTATTGGCCACCCAAAACCCGATTGAGCAGGAGGGAACCTATCCTTTGCCGGAAGCCCAATTAGACCGATTTATGTTTTCCATAAATTTGGATTATCCTAGTTTTAGCGAAGAAGTTGAAGTGGTAAAAAGCACCACCAACGATATCAAAAAAGAAATTAACACCATGCTGTCTGCTGATGAAATCACAAATTTTCAACGATTGATAAGAAGAATTCCTGTTTCCGACAATGTGATTGAATATGCAGTGACATTGGTTTCTAAAACACGCCCAAACACTTCTTATTCAACCAAAATGGTGAATGATTACATAGATTGGGGTGCAGGGCCAAGAGCTTCACAATTCTTAATTTTAGGAGCAAAAGCTAATGCTGCCGTAAATCAGAAATATTCACCCGATATTGAAGACGTGCAGGCAGTGGCTTATGCCATATTGCGTCACAGAATCGTGCGAAATTACAAAGCTGAAGCTGAGGGAATTACCGAAAAACAAATTATTGAATCTTTATTCTAAACCAGCCGCTGTATTTTCAAAAAAGCTGAACATGTTACCGCCATATTTTTTTTGGTAACTTAACCTTGCATGGTTTTTAAAATCGGTTTGTTTTGAGTGTTCCAAAACCAAAATACCATCTTCATTCAGCAAATTATTATCAAAAACAAGCGAAACAATTTTCTCAAACAATGCAAGCTCAAATTCGTAAGGCGCGTCGGCAAAAATGACATCAAATTTTGAATTGTTTTTTTCCAAATAATTGAAAACATCACTTTTGATGGCGGTAATTGACAAATCCAGCGATTTTGCTGTGGCGTTTATAAATTGTATGCAGCCAGAATTAGCATCTACAGCCGTAATATTTTCCGTGCCTCTCGATCCAAATTCGTAACTGATATTTCCGGTTCCCGAAAATAAATCCAATACCGAAATTTCGTTAAAATAATACAAATTATTAAGAATGTTAAACAACGCTTCCTTGGCCATGTCGGTTGTTGGTCTTACAGGCAAGTTTTTAGGTGCCTGTATGCGTTTGCTTTTGTGTATTCCTGAAATAATGCGCATTTATTTAAATTGGTTTAATAAGGTGAAATTTGAATGGGAAGGCATTTCATTTAATTGCAAAGCAGCATTGTTTGGAACATAAAACTTGATGTTTCTGATATATTGATACACAATATCATAAAGTTCGGATTCCTTTTCAATATCTCCCATTAAAATCAATTCAAACTCTTCCGGATTTAAATTTAATTGCTCAGCCGTAAAAAGAATGTAGTAAATGAAATCTTCTTTGGTGGTGAAACTGAAAAAATTGAAAAGTTCCAGTTTTTTATTTTTAATGACCACAATTTCAAAATTATTGGCAGTGATATTTACAAAGCAAAAACTGCCTTCTAAATTTTTGTATTGATTCAGTAAATTTTCAATCAATACTGTTGATGAATGTTTGTAATCAAATGTCTCATAAGTGTCCAATAAAAAATTATTCACATTCACAAAAGGAATATATACGTTGATAATTTCTGAATTGTTAAGTTCATCGTAAGCGATAAAATCGTTTTCTAAAACTTTAACGGTATATTGTAAATAGGACGCCAGGTTGTTTTTGTTGAATAACGGTTTTGGAACTTGGGCAACCAGATTGTTGAAATGTGTAACAAAAACCGAATTATACTTCAATTGAAGCAATTTCTCCTGGGAAAACAATTCTTTAATGCACTCCAGTTGTTTAAATGGAGAACCGTTAATGTTGTCAAATTCATAAATCCCAAAAGCACCAATTTTATCCTGAATTTTATTATAAACACAAAAAGAAAATCCATCCAAACTAAGTTGGATGGATAAACAGTTATCTTCTGGATTTAACGAAGATATTTCGTTATTCCTTAATTTTTTTATCTCCTTTATCATAAAATGGAGGCCAGTTACCGTCCTCACTAACATCAGTCAATGATCCTACTCTAATAAATTCTCCTCTAATTTCTTCACCGCCAATGGCTTCTTTTTCTTGTTTTACAAGATTTTCATCCATATCGGCCAAAATTAAGGCCTTATCAACTTTTACTTCAAATACCGACGCTTTTAAGCCTACAACTTTTTCAATTTCGCCAATTTCGATTTTGAAAGTTTGATCGGTTCCCGGTATTTTCATCATATTTTTATAATCCTTGCCAATAAAAGCGTTTTTCACTTCATCGTATCCAATGGTGTCTATAACCCTTTCTTCAATTTCTTTTGTGATTCCCCCACCAACTGAAATAGTCTTTGGAACGTATCTTGTTTGGGTTAATGCGAATTTTCCGTTTTCAATAAATTGTATAAGTGCTTCGCCGTCAGTAGTGTAGTTTCCGTTTACTTTTTTGTAAGCAACTTCCGCATCACGAATGATTTTTAAGTTATTGATTACTTTAGCGTACCTTTCTTTTTTCTCTTGGTTGAATTTTATCGGCTTGGTAATTTCAAAATTAATTTTGTAAACTAAAAATATTGCGATGGCAATCAATAGTATTGAGATTATCCAATGCAATTTTCTAGGGATATAATTTACAATTGCATACGCTAAAAAAGCTGTAACTACAATACCTATTACTATAATCAAAACTGTTATCATGTGTATTTTTCTTTTTTAAGTGTGTACGCAAATCTACAAATTTTTTTTAATGAGAAAAATTTTTAAGCATAAATCAATTTGTATATTTGGTATTTATTTAAAATATGACAAAAACGGCACAGGAATTCTATATAAATCTGGTTGAAAAGTTTCCATTTGAACCCACAATTTCTCAAGATTCTTTACTTATAAAACTGACAGATTTTATCCTTGAAAATAATAATAACGCCATATTTATTATCAAGGGATATGCCGGAACCGGTAAAACTACGACCATTAGCACCGTGGTGAATAATTTATGGCGGGTAGGTAAAAAGGCGGTTTTACTGGCTCCAACTGGCAGGGCGGCTAAGGTAATTTCCGGATATTCAAACAAACCGGCATTTACCATCCATAAAAAAATTTATTATCCGAAAAAGAATAAATCGGGTGGCGTAGATTTTACGTTGCAAACAAATAAACATTCAAACACCATATTTTTTGTTGATGAAGCCTCTATGATTTCCGACGCACCAATAGGCGCAAAATTGTTTGAAGCCGGCTCTTTATTAGATGATTTAATCTCCTATATATACGCTGGAGTGAACTGTAAATTGGTTTTAATTGGCGATACAGCCCAATTACCTCCGGTAAAATTAGCCATTAGTCCGGCTTTGGATGCCAATAAGCTGGCTAAAAATTACCAAAAAGAGGTGATTGAAATCGAGTTAAGTGAAGTGATGCGCCAGCATGCCGATTCGGGAATTCTGCTTAACGCAACTGATTTACGTCTTATTTTGGCAAATAATGGTTTTACCGATTTTCAGTTTCAATTGGGTTATCCTGATTTAATACGTTTAATTGATGGTTATGATATTGAAGACGCGATTAATTCCTCTTATACAAATATTGGAGTGGAAGATACCACTTTTATTGTGCGTTCAAACAAACGAGCCAACCAATACAACCAGCAAATTAGAAGTAAAATTCGCGGCCAGGAAAACGAAATCTCTTCGGGCGACTATATTATGATTGTGAAAAACAATTATTTTTGGCTGGAAGAAACAAGCGAGGCAGGTTTTATAGCCAACGGAGATATTTGCGAAATCCTCGAAATTTTCAGCATCAAGGAATTGTATGGTTTCCGATTTGCGGAAGTAAAAATAAGAATGATTGATTATCCAAATCAAAAACCATTTGAAACAGTATTGTTATTGGATACGCTTACTTCAGAATCACCTTCGCTTTCTTATGATGAATCCAACCGATTGTATCAGGAAGTCGCCAAAGATTATGCCCAGGAAAAATCCAAATACAAGCAGTTATTGGCCATTAAGCAAAACAAATACTTTAATGCGCTTCAAATTAAATTTGCGTATGCCGTCACCTGCCACAAATCTCAGGGCGGCCAATGGAAAACGGTTTTTATTGAGCAGCCGTATTTGCCTGACGGACAAAATATTGAATATTTGCGCTGGTTGTACACAGCCGTAACACGAGCCCAGGAAAAAGTGTATTTAATTGGTTTTACCGATGCTTTTTTTAATGAATAACACTAAATAGTAACAAAAATAATCTTGGTAACATTTGTTTCTTATCCAATATAGCGAAAAACATTTTTAAGGCATTTGCATTTTTTACCCATTCAAATTGATTATTTTTGCAAATTATTGAAAATATTTAGATGACGAAGAAAAACATTTCGACCCCAAAAGCGAAAAAGATAGCTAAGAAGTTGGAAATTCACGGGGATGTAAGAATTGACAATTATTATTGGTTAAATGACAGGGAAAACCAGGAGGTTATTGATTATTTAAATACGGAAAATGCTTATTATGAAGCCAAAACAGCGCATACAAAGCAATTTCAGGAAGATTTATTTCAGGAGATGAAATCCCGTATAAAGGAAGACGATGAGTCGGTTCCTTATAAAAAAAAGAACTACTATTATATCACACGATTCGAAAAAGGCAGCCAATACCCAATTTATTCACGCAAAAAAGGAAATTTAGAAGCCCTCGAGCAAATTATGTTCGATGTGAATGAACTGGCAAAAGGATTTGGTTATTATAAATTGGCGGGATTGTCCATCAGCCCAAACAATCAATTGGCAGTTTTTGGCGTTGACACCGTTGGCAGACGACAATATACCTTGCAATTTAAAAATTTGGAAACGGGCGAGTTGTTTCCGGAAAAGATTGAAAACACCACGGGCGGCGCTGCTTGGGCAAGCGACAATAAAACGGTGTTTTACACGCTTCAAAACCCGAAGACTTTAAGAAGCGAAAAAATATTTCGCCATGTGTTGGGTACAGATTCTTCACACGATGTTGAAGTTTATCATGAAAAAGGACATGCATATAATGCATTTGTTTACGCATCAAAATCAGAAAAATATATTATAATTGGTTCGCACAGCACTGTTTCGTCCGAATATCACATTTTGGAAGCCGACAATCCGTCCGGAGAATTCAAATTGTTTCAAAAAAGAGTGCGGAATCTTGAGTATGACATTGCGCATTACAACGGCGATTTTTACATATTGACCAATAAAGACAAGGCCACCAATTTTAAATTGATGAAAACGTCTGAAAAGGCAACTTCATTAGAAAATTGGACGGAAGTATTGCCTCACAGAGAAGATGTTTTGCTGGAAGATATTTCTATTTTTAAGGAATTTTTGGCGATTGAAGAGCGTTCAAACGGGTTGAATAAAATTAGAATTATCCGTTGGGACCAAACAGAAGATTTTTACCTTCCTTTTGAGGAGGAAACCTATTCGGTAGGCGTTTACAACAATCCGGAATTCGACACCACCGTAATCCGTTACGGCTATAATTCCATGACAACGCCCAGTTCAATTATTGATTTTGACGTAGTTTCAAAAACAAAAGAAATTAAAAAAGAACAAGAAGTATTGGGCGGAAAGTTTG
>JACUUQ010000338.1 GCA_014859175.1 Lutibacter sp.
TATTTTATTAAATGACAATGGTCAGTTTAAAATATGATTTTCGTCAATTTAAGAAATGGGAGGGTAAACAATTTTAGAAAAAAAATATACATTATGGTCTTGCCTTTTTTAGCATCTTGTTAGGACTGCATGATGTTGTGCCAGTTTTTTTTTGTAATTAATTTTATGGGTTAGTTTTTTTATTTAAAATGCAGTTTCATGCCTTCGTGCGAAGCTATAAAACCTAAATTTTGATAAAATTTAATGGCGCTGGGTCTTTGTTTATCACTGGTAAGCTGCAATAAATGCGCATTTTGCTGTTTCGCCCTTTCAATAGCCCATTCAAACATTTTTTTTCCGATGCCTTGTCCGGTTAAATCCTCCCGAACAAATACGTTTTCAATTTGCACCCTTAATTTCCCCTGATAACTTAAATACGGAATAAAAGTCAGTTGAAAAGTCCCTGCAATTTCAGCATCATTTTCCTTTTCCACCACCATCAATTCCTGATTTGGGTCTGAATTTATAATGTCAAATGCCTCATAATAGTATTCAGGCAGCGGTTCTTGATAATTTTCCCTTAATTTCCCCAATTTGTCATTTGCCAACATTTTTATGATAAACGGCACGTCATTTTTTGTTGCTTTTCGGAAAATCATCATTTTTAATTTGAGGTAAAAATATTCAAAAAATGGATTAGAATTATTTCAGATTAATTGGAAAGCACCGGTTTTAAGACTTCCCAAACATTATTGGCCAAAATTTTATGTCCTTCTGCAGTAGGATGAATGCCGTCTGGTTGGTTCAATTCTTTAACGCCGCCAACATTTTGCAATAAAAAAGGCACCAATTCCAACTTATTTTTTTTTGCAAGATCGGGAAACAGGTTTCTAAATTCGGAAGTGTAGTCTTCACCCATATTAGGTGGAATTTCCATACCGACCAAAACAATTTTTGTGTCAGGATTTTTTTCTTTTACAACGTCAATAATAGTTTGTAAGTTGCTTTTTGTTTCTGATAAAGGAACGCCGCGAAGGCCGTCATTGGCACCCAGCTCCAAAACAAATATATCAACCTTTTGATTCAGCACCCAATTGATTCTGTTCTTTCCGCCAGCCGTTGTTTCTCCACTCAATCCGGCATTGACAACCTCATAAGGCAAACTTAAGGAATCTATTTTTTCCTGAATTACTGCCGGAAAAGCGTCATTGGGATCCAATCCCATTCCTGCGGTAAGACTGGTTCCGAAAAAAAGAATCACTTTTTTATCCCCGGTTTTTTGGTTTTTCATTTCGGTTGCATCAATCTCTTTTGCGTTGTTTTCCTCTTTTTTATTAGGGCTTTCGCCGCAGGAAAAACAAAGGGTAAATATCAAAAAATAACAAAATATTAACAGGATTCGCATAGCATTTGGTGTTTAAATTAAAATGATTTCTTTAATTTGC
>JACUUQ010000339.1 GCA_014859175.1 Lutibacter sp.
CTTTCAGCTATTTTGCTTTGAGCTTTAAACTTTCAGCTATTTTGCTTTGAGCTATTTTGCTTTCACCTTTCAGCTATTTTGCTTTGAGCTTTCAACTTTGAGCTTTCAGCTTTGAGCTTTGAGCTTTTAACTTTCAACTTTCATCTCTTACTTCCCTATCTGATAATACTCAAATCCTTTTTCTTCCAGGTTAAAAATATTGTATTGGTTGCGGCCGTCGAAAATGACAGGCGTTTTTAATTGCAGCATCATTTCTTCAAAATCGGGGGAACGGAATTCTTTCCATTCGGTGAGCAACACCATCGCATCCGCATTTTTTAAGGCCTCATATTTTGAGCTGACATACAATATATTTTCTATATCTTTTAAATAGAAGTGTTTTGCCTCTTCCATCGCTTTTGGATCGTATGCCTGTATTTTGGCGCCTCTTTTCACCAATTCTTTTATCACATAAATGGCGGGGGCTTCGCGCATATCATCGGTTCCCGGTTTAAAGGACAATCCCCAAACGCCGAAAGTTTTTCCGGATAAATCTTCGCCGAAACGTTTCACAATTTTATGGGCAATCACCAATTTTTGGGCATCGTTCACTTCTTCTACCGAAGTGATTAATTTTGGATGGTACTCGTGTTCTTCGGCAATTTTCATAAGTGCTTTCACGTCTTTTGGAAAACAAGAGCCCCCGTAACCACAGCCGGGATAAATAAAGCCGTAGCCTATGCGGCTGTCGGATCCAATGCCGATACGCACCTGATTGGCGTCGGCACCCACTTTTTCACATATATTGGCAATTTCATTCATAAAAGAAATCTTGGTTGCCAGCATCGCATTGGCGGCATATTTGGTCATTTCGGCAGAACGGACGTCCATCACGATAAAACGTTCGTGCGACATCGTAAACGGCGCGTACAATTGTTTCATTTTTTCTATGGCGTAAGGATTTTCTGTTCCTATCACCACCCTGTCGGGTTTCATAAAATCGGCAATGGCAGCGCCTTCCTTTAAAAATTCAGGGTTTGAAACCACGTCAAATTCTTTGGTAACGCCTCTTTTGTTTAATGCTGTTTGGATGGCTGCTTTTACCTTGTCGGCCGTACCGATAGGCACGGTAGATTTATCGACCACCACCAATCGTTTTTGCATGGTTTCCCCAATAGATTTGGCCACTGCCAGCACATATTGCAGGTCGGCAGAGCCATCATCGCCCATAGGGGTGCCTACGGCAATAAATACAACTTCGGCATTTTTAATTGCTGCGGCTATATCTATGGTGAAAAACAGGTTGCCAACATTCACATTTTTCAACACCATAGGTTCTAAACCGGGTTCGTAAATAGGGATGATTCCCTTGTTTAGGTTGTCTATTTTGTTGGTATCAATGTCAACACAGGTCACTTTATTTCCCATTTCTGA
>JACUUQ010000340.1 GCA_014859175.1 Lutibacter sp.
TTTGAAGTTCATGCCCTTGTAAGAAATATAGATTCACCAAATATTCCTGTTCACCCTAATATTGTTTTGTTTGAAGGAAATCTAACCAATTATAAAACAGTAGAAAAAGCAATTGTGGATTGTGAAAGTGTTTTTCATGCGGCAGCTTTTACCCGACTCACTTGCAATGAAGTAAAGGAATTTTATGATACGAATGTGCAAGGCACCGCCAACGTTTTAAATGCATCAAAAGAAAATGGTGTTAAAAAAGTAATTTTTACAAGTTCGGTTTCAGTTTTTGGTCCTTCGCAACCCAATACACTTATTACAGAAAATCAGCCAAGAATGAGTTCTTACGCCAATGATTATGAACTGACTAAAATTATGGCAGAAAATTTGGTGCTTGATTATAATAAAATGGGACTTCCGGGAATTATTTTAAATGTTTCCAGAGTTTACGGGCCGGGTAATAATAGCTTTTCAAATGGCGTTAACAGGTTGGCTTCTATGTTTTTAAAAGATCGTTTTGTGTTTGTTCCTTCAAAATTAAATATAGAAACCAATTACGTGTTTATAGATGATGTGTTAAAGGCGCACATACTTGCCTTAAATAATGGCGTTGCCGGAGAAAAATATATTATTGGCGGCGAAAATGCTTCTTATGAAAAATTATTTTCCACAATTTTGGAAAGTATCGAAAGTAAAAATCCAGTAGTAAAAATCAATTATAACATTTTAAAATCGGGTTTGTTTTTAAAGTCACTTTTAGATAAGTTGGCTTTAAAGGAATCTTCGCTTACGCCAGAACTATTGGATTATTTATTTACCAATAGAAATGTATCTTCAGAAAAGGCAATTTCACAATTGGGTTATGAAATTACTTCTCTTAAATCAGGAATGGAACAAACGCTGTCATTTTTAAAAAAATAAAAATCATGGAAACAAAATATTATACTTTAATTACTGGGGCAAGTAAAGGATTTGGGAAAGCTATGGCCATTGAATGCGCCAAACGCCAAATGAATACGGTTTTAGTTTCTTTACCCAATACCGGTTTGAATGAGCTTGCAGATATTTTAAAAAGAACTTACAATGTTTCGGTATTACCAATAGAAATGGATTTAAGTTTAACCGAAAATTGCTATTCCCTTTTTGAGCAGGTTGATAAAGAACAAATTGCCATTAAATATTTTATTAACAATGCTGGGTTGCTTAGCAGGGGATTTTTTATGGATTTAGACATCAATTATATTTTAACACAAATAAAACTTAATGTGTGCACACCAACGATTCTTATTAAACTGTTTCTAAACAACCTTAAACAAAATGCGCCATCGGCAATTATGAATGTTGGCAGTATGGCAAGCTATTTCTATCTGCCAAAAAAACAGGTTTATGGCGGAACAAAAGCATACTTGCTTTCATA
>JACUUQ010000128.1 GCA_014859175.1 Lutibacter sp.
TTAACCTAAACTCGGTTATTGGAACAGTTACTAATGATAAGGGAATGTTCGAATTGGCAACAACCGTAAATGACACCATTTATGTTTCTTATTTGGGATACCAATCCATAAAATTGAAAATTACCAATGATTTGCTTAAAGGAAACGAGTTGGTAATTGAATTATTCGAAAGAACAGAACAAATGGATGAGATTATTGTGAGTTCGCACAAACTCATCGGTGTTCTGGAAATTGATGCTAAAAATGTTCCTAAAGATAAATATTCCCGTATTCATATTAGCGGTTTGGCTCAAACTTATGAAGTTGGCACCAGACAGCGCAAAGAGTTTAACTCTCCCGTTGATGCGCTATTTAGACCAATTGATTATGTGTACAATATGTTCGGGAAAAGTCCGAATCAATTAAAAAAACTAAAGAAGTTGAAAGATGATGACAAACTTCGTAATATGCTGGATACCAGTAACAGAGAATTATTGATGGAATATTTAGGGATGACTTCTGAAGAATTGAACGAATTGTTAAATGAATGCAATTACTCCGACTATTTTATAAAATCTGCCAGTGATTTACAACTTATTGAAGCGGTGTTGCTTTGTTATGAAAACCATAAAGCCATCAAAAAAGGAAGCACAATAAAGGAAAAGTAAAGTCCCCTAACCCCTGCCTCGTCGGCAGGCAAGCCTGAAGGGAGAATTGACAATTGTTAATCATTTAGACTTAACAGAAACAAACTCCCTTTCCTTTAGCAAGCTCCCTTTCCTTCGGAAAGTTTACCTGCCGGAGGCAGGCCTGTCCCGTTTTTAGAACGGGAGGTTGTGGATAGAATTTACTTCGCAATCAATTCATCCAATAAATTTCTAATTTTTTTGCTGTTCCAATCGGCAGAACCAGTTTTTGCAATTAAAATATTTCCTTTTTTATCAATTAAATAGGTCGCCGGAATACTGTTTGTTTTTGTAAAACTATTTGGCGGTGCACTTACTGCATTATAAACCGGCAAGTTATAGCTGTTTTTATTGAAAAATCCTTCAACAATTGGCCAATCTTCATTGGTTACAAACACAAAAGCCACTTTATCTTTATAATCATCATATAATTTTTGAATCATTGGCATTTCTGCGCGGCACGGTGGACACCAAGTTGCCCAAAAATTAACAAAAATTACTTTGTTCTCAAGGTCTTTAAAGTTGATGCTTTCGGCGTTCAATCCTTTTAAACCCCAATCATAAGAACTTAGTTTATCGCTTTTTTCCACTTCTTTTACAGAAGGCGAAAAAGCAATTTGACGCATAAACCATTCTCTTGAAGGCGGATATAACAAAACCCCGATGGCAATGACAAAAATAATGTTTGAAATGGATTTTTTATTTAGTTTGAAATTCATAATTTTCTATTTTGTGTTTAGTTGAAATACATACAATTACCTTACATCGCAACATAAAAAAACCTTTGAATATCAAAGGTTTTTTTCTATAAAATTTGCAAATACCTTATTATCCAGCTATTATTTATTTAGTTTTCCCAATATTTCAGCAACTTTCTCCCCTATTTTAGCTGGAGATTCCACTACGTGAATACCGTTTTCTCTTAAAATTTCCATTTTAGCTTGGGCGGTATCATCTTTTCCGCCAACAATGGCACCTGCGTGACCCATTGTTCTTCCTTTTGGTGCAGTTTGGCCTGCAATAAAACCAACAACTGGTTTTTTATTTCCGGTTGCTTTTACCCAACGGGCAGCTTCCGCTTCTAACTGTCCTCCTATTTCTCCAATCATTACAATGATTTCAGTTTCAGGATCATTCATTAACAATTCCACCGCTTCTTTTGTGGTGGTTCCAATAATTGGATCTCCGCCAATACCAATGGCAGTAGTAATTCCATACCCTTTTTTCACAACTTGATCAGCAGCTTCATAAGTTAAAGTTCCCGATTTAGAAACAATGCCCACATTTCCTTTTTTGAAAATAAAACCTGGCATAATGCCAACTTTTGCTTCGTCTGGGGTAATAACTCCCGGACAATTAGGCCCAACCAATCTGCAATCTTTATTGTCAATATAAGCTTTCACTTTTACCATGTCAGCAACAGGAATTCCTTCAGTAATACAAATAATTACTTTAATGCCTGCAGCGGCAGCTTCCATAATAGCATCAGCGGCAAATGCCGGCGGCACAAAAATTATTGAAGTATCTGCTTTGACCTGATCAACAGCATCTTGTACGGTATTAAAAACAGGTTTTTCTAGGTGAAATGTTCCTCCTTTGCCCGGAGTAACGCCACCAACCACATTTGTTCCGTATTCTATCATTTGGGTTGCGTGAAAAGTTCCTTCGCTTCCCGTAAATCCTTGTACAATTATTTTTGAATCTTTATTGACTAAAACGCTCATTTAAGTTTATTTTTGAATTAAAGTATTTATTGTGTTACAAAAGTAATTTTTTCTAAGTTTAAGATGGGTGTATTTATTACTTTTTTTGATTTTTTATCATTTGTTTTATTTCAGCCATTTCTTTCAATTTTTTTCTGGATTCCTCTACAGGTGTTCCAAAATAACTGATGCCGCCTTTTAACGATTTTGTAACGCCTGTTTGTCCAAGAACCACAGCGCCTTCACCAATGGTAACACCGCTATTTGTACCCACTTGTCCCCATAAAGTGACATTATTTTCGATGATCACGCAACCTGCAATACCTGTTTGTGAAGCAATTAAGCAATTTTCGCCAATAATGGTATCGTGGCCAACCTGAACCTGATTGTCTATTTTTGTGCCTTTTTTGATGGTTGTGTTTGCAGAAACGCCTCTGTCAATGGTGCAAAGCGCGCCTATATCAACATTATCTTCAATTAATACGCTTCCTCCAGAAATTAATTTATCGTAACCGCTTGGCCGTTTTTTATAATAAAATGCATCTGCGCCCAAAACTGTGCCTGCATGAATAGTGATATTGTTTCCTAAAACACAATTGTCGTAAATGGTTACATTTGGATATATTAGGCAATTGGCACCAATTTTTACATTATTTCCAATAAATACATTTGGTTGAATTACCGTGTTTTCTCCAATAATGGCTGATTCAGAAATAGCTGAATTGACTGCTTTAAACGGATTAAAATATTTGGTAAGTTTGTTGAAATCTGCAAAAGGATCTTCTGAAATTAACAATGCTTTTCCTTCCGGACATTCAACTTCTTTATTAATCAAAATAACGGATGCTTTTGAATGCAGCGCTTTGTCGTAATATTTAGGATGGTCCACAAAAACGATATCGCCCTCTTCAACAACGTGAATTTCATTAAAACCAGAAATCGGATAATCAATAGATCCAACAAAAGTTGCCTCAATTATATCCGCAATTTCTTTCAATTTATATTTACGGGGAAATTTCATATAATTTATTCTTTAACGCGTTCTAAATAAGCTCCCTTTGCGGTATCAACTTTAATTTTGTCGCCTTCATTTATAAACAAAGGCACATTGATAATTGCGCCAGTTTCAACAGTTGCAGATTTTGTTGCGTTTGTTGCAGTGTTTCCTTTTACGCCCTGTTCTGTGTGGGTAACTTCTAAAATAACACTTTGTGGCATATCAACAGACAGCGGCAAATTATCTTCCGTATTGATAATAATGGTTACAATTTCCCCTTCTTTTAACAAATCAGGCGCATCTAAAATATCTTTTTGCAAAGTAATTTGGTTATAATCTTCTGTATTCATAAAGTGGAATGAATCACCTTCCGGATACAAAAATTGAAATTTTTGGGTTTCTACCCTTATGTCTTCAATTTTTCTTCCGGCAGGAAATGTATTGTCCAAAACTTTTCCGGAAGACAAACTTTTTAATTTTGTACGCACAAAAGCCGGACCTTTTCCAGGTTTAACGTGTAAAAATTCAATTACTTTAAAAATATCATTATTGTATCTAATACACAATCCGTTTCTAATATCCGATGTTGTTGCCATTTATTTTATTTCGTTTAATTATTTAACTGAGCTATTTAAATAAGCTCATAATGAGTGCTTTATATTAATTACTATTTTAATTATACTTTCTCTCTATACTTTTTTACTTTATAACATTAATTCCCCCTTCGGGGGTTAGGGGGCCTAACTTCCCGTATAACCTTTCATAATTCCTCGTTGTGAGTTTTTAATGAAAAGTATAATCTGGTCTCTTTCTTTTGTTGCTTCCATTTCGGCTTCAATCTTTTCTAAAGCTTGTGTGGTATTGTAATTTTTTTGGTATAAGATTCTAAAGATATCCTGAATTTCTCTAATTTTTTCTGTTGTAAATCCTCTTCTTCGCAATCCTATGGAATTAATTCCGATATAAGATAACGGCTCTTTTCCCGCTTTGCAAAACGGAGGAACATCTTTTCTCACCAAAGAACCTCCTGAAACCATGGAATGTTCCCCAATATGAATAAACTGATGCACTGCCACCAAACCGCTTAAAATGGCATAATCGCCAATCGTCACGTGTCCGGCAATAATAGATCCGTTTGCCAAAATACAATTGTTGCCAATAATGCAATCATGCGCCACATGGGTTGTTGCCATAATCAAACAATTGTCGCCTATTTTTGTATGTCCAAGAGCTTTTGTGCCTCTATTTACGGTTACACATTCCCTAATTGTGGTATTGTCTCCAATAATTGCCAAGGAATCCTCTCCGTCAAATTTTAAATCCTGCGGGATTGCGGAAATAACGGCTCCGGGAAAAATTCTGCAATTTTTGCCAATTCTGGCACCTTCCATAATGGTTACGTTAGACCCAATCCAAGTTCCGGATCCAATAATTACATTGTTGTTAATGGTGGTAAAAGGCTCAACAACAACATTTGTTGCAATTTTTGCCTGCGGATGTATATATGCTAAAGGTTGATTCATTATTCTGTAGGTTTTCTGGCAATTTGTGCCATTAATACTGCTTCAACCACCAATTTATCATTTGCGTACCCAAAAGCTTGCATATGACAAATTCCCCTTCTTATTGGTGAAATTAATTCAGCGCTAAAAATTAAAGTATCTCCGGGCAACACTTTTTGTTTAAACTTAACATTGTCCATTTTCATAAAATAGGTCAAGTAATTTTCAGGGTCAGGAACGGTGCTTAAAACCAAAACGCCGCCACATTGTGCCATGGCCTCCACTTGTAAAACACCCGGCATTACTGGAGCTCCTGGAAAATGCCCAACAAAAAAGGCCTCATTCATTGTTACATTTTTCATCCCAACTACATGCCTGTCAGATAATTCTAAAATCCGGTCTATCAACAAAAAAGGCGGTCTGTGGGGCAGAATACTCATTATTTTATAAATATCCATCAGCGGTGGCTGACTTAAATCGAATTTAGGGATACTGTTTCTTTTTTCCTGTTTAATGATCTTTTGAAGTTTTTTTGCAAAAACAGTATTTACTAAATGTCCCGGTTTATTGGCAATAACCTTTCCTCTAATTCTTGTTCCGACTAAAGCCAAATCTCCAATTACATCCAACAACTTATGGCGGGCTGCTTCATTTGCCCAACGTAATGTAAGATTGTCCAAAATGCCGTTTGGTTTTACATTTAGCGTTTCTTTGTTGAATGCTTTTTTTAATTTTAACATTGTTTCGTCAGATATTTCTTTATCCACATAAACAATGGCATTGTTTAAATCGCCGCCTTTAATTAAATTATTGTCCAATAACATTTCCAATTCATGCAGAAAACTAAAAGTTCTTGCATTTGCTATTTCAGTTTTAAATTCAGAAAGCGAATTCATAGTTGCATTTTGCGTACCTAAAACTTTGGTGCCAAAATCGACCATAGCGGTTATTTGATAATTATCGCAAGGCATTAAAATAATTTCACTTCCTGTTTCATCATCTCTATAGGTAATGACATTTTTAACGATATATTCCTCTCTTTCTGCATCTTGTTCCTGAATCTCCGCTTTTTCAAGGGCTTCCACAAAATGCTTGGATGATCCGTCCATAATTGGAGGTTCTGGAGCATTTATTTCAATAATAATATTATCAATATCTAAAGCAACAACTGCGGCTAAAACATGTTCAGAAGTATTTACAAACACCCCATGTTTCTCAAGATTTGTGCCTCTTTGGGTATTTATGACATATTCTGCGCTTGCTTCAATAATAGGCTCGCCCTCTAAATCCATTCTTACAAAAACATAGCCATGATTTATGGGCGCAGGCTTAAAAGTTATGGTGACTTTGTTGCCAGTATGCAATCCAACAACCGAAAGCGTTACTTAATTTTTTATTGTTTTCTGTTTATTCCTCATTTTTTCTCTTTTAAATCTTTAATTTCTTTTTCTAATGCATTTATTGTCGCGGCCAATTCGGGGAATTTTTTAAAATAAACATACGATTTATTAAAATCTGAATAACCCATTGCAGGTGATCCTTGTATTATTTCATCATCTTTTACGTTTCTTCCAACGCCTGCTTGCGCTTGAATTTTTACGTTATTTCCAATAACAATATGCCCAACAATGCCCACTTGGCCGCCTATCATGCAATTTTCGCCAATTTTTGTTGATCCGGCAATCCCAGTTTGGGCTGCTATAACAGTATTTTGGCCAATTTCAACATTGTGGGCTATCTGAATTTGGTTATCCAATTTCACGCCTTTTTTAATAATTGTTGAGCCTAATGTTGCACGGTCTATGGTTGTTGCCGCGCCAATATCAACATTATCTTCAATAATAACATTTCCAATTTGCGGAATTTTATTGAATATTCCTTCCGCACTTGGTGCAAATCCAAATCCGTCTGACCCAATAATTACACCGGCATGCAAGGTACAATTAGATCCGATTACTGTTTCCGAATAAATTTTAGAACCTGCATGAATAATGGCATTGTCCCCAATTGTTACATTGTCGCCAATATAAACATTGGGATAAATTTTTGCGTTATCGCCAACAGTAACGTTAGTGCTTATATAAGAAAATGCTCCAAAATATAAATTTTTGCCAATTTTTGCCGATTCACTAATATAAGACGGTGTTTCTATTCCCGATTTTACCGATTTTACCTGATCATAAAACTCCAACAATTTTGAAAAAGCCTTATAGGCATCTTCAACTTTTATTAGGGTTGTTTCAAGTTTTTTTTCGGGAGAAAAATCTTTATTGACAATCACTATGGAAGCTTTTGTTGAATAAATAAATGGGGTATATTTTGGATTTGACAAGAAGGTTAAAGTTCCGTCTTCTCCTTCTTCAATTTTGGAAAGGCTAAATACTTCGACATTTTCATTTCCGAAGATTTCTCCATCTAAAATTTCTGCTATTTGAATTGCTGTAAATTTCATGTTATGCAAAAGTAAAAAAAAACTTCAACTCTACCTATTTCTTTGGATGGCAGATGTAGTACTTATAAACAGGATTTGACAATGCCTGAATATTTAAATGGTCAGAAGCCTCAGTAACATCTTTTAAACTTCCGTTTTTATAAATTATTTGGATGTTATTTTTTGTTGAATCGTACGCCTGATTGCAAATTTCTCCGTGATACACAAAATAATCCAGTTCGGCATCACTAAAATTAAATTTTTCTTTCACCTGTTGTTTTATCGTTAACAATTGGCTTTCGGTGAATGGTTCATTTTGAAGCAACACTTTTGGCAGTCTTCTGTTAATTAGGCTTTTAGACAATTTTGAAAGCACCTTGTCATCAAAAGAAATCCATTCTTTTATGGCAGCTAAAATATCATAATCATCCAATTTTGAAAATGTTTTTAGATTTTCCGCAGAGAAATTTTCCGCATTAATAGATTGTTTTAAAAAAATGGACAATGTTTTTGATGCCGGCAATTCTATGCCCAATAATGAAAGTTCCTTCGCGCGTTCTAATATTTTTTCCAATAATTTTTCGGCCACAAGCGCTGTTTTATGCAAATAAACCTGCCAATACATAATTCTGCGTGAAACAATAAAACTTTCTACGCTATAAATTCCCTTTTCTTCAACCACCAAATTGTCATTATTTACATCGAGCATCGTAATTAATCGCTCCGAATTTATGGTGCCTTCCGCAACACCGGTATAAAAACTGTCGCGTTTTAAATAATCCAACCTGTCCATATCCA
>JACUUQ010000341.1 GCA_014859175.1 Lutibacter sp.
GCTTTTTCAGCGAAAAAAGTTTGGAATGAATAGCCCGACCCGCCTTTTCGGCGGGAAACGCCCAAAATATTTAGTTAAATTGCTGTACTGATGAGAAATGAGCTAAAAAATAAAATTGGCATTAACCTTAATTTTAAAGAAATGTTTTTATAAATGACGTCCTTAATTTTTAAACAAATATTTAGCACAAGCGTTAATCATTTTGATGCCGCGATGCTTATTTACCTGGAATCTTTTCCGCCAAGTGAGCGGCAGCCGCTTGCTAAAATTAACGAAAGAATAACCGCCAAAAAATCGCAATTATTTGTGGGAATTTTGGATAAGGAGGTTATTTGTATGGCGTTGTTATGGGATTTTAAAAATGCTGATTTTACGTTGCTGGACTATATGGCGGTATCGGAAAAGCACCGAAACAATCATTTTGGAAGCGAATTGTTTCAATTTCTTGTTGCTAAAGTGAAGCGCAGCCATAAATTTATGCTGCTTGAAGTCGAAAATTATTTGTTTGGCGATAACAGGGAACAGCGCAAAAAACGCATTAATTTTTATCTTAAAAACGGATCTTATCTTCTGGAAAACGTTCCTTATGTACTGCCGTCTTTAGACAAGTCGTTGCCATTGGAAATGCTGCTGATGATTGCGCCAAAGTATAAAAACACGCATCTAAAAAAATCGGAAATTGAAAATTTAATAAAACTTTTGTATAAGGAAATTTATGAAAAACCAGAAAATGATGCCTTGTTGGTTTCTGTATTGAAAAAAATTCGCAATAAAATTCCATTGAAAAATATGAAGATTGGCTAACCATGATTGCTGTTGGTAATAATAAAAATTACCAAAAAATTACCAAATTGGGAACTGCTTAATACATTTGAATTGTTAAAGATTAAAATGTGAGCATAATATCGAGACGGACACTCCGAGAATTTTGTGAAAAACACGCTGATGGTGAACAACCATTAAAGGCTTGGTTTCGTGAAACCGAAAAAGCATCTTGGAAAAACATCAATGAATTAAAAGTTGACTATCCGAGTGCAAGTGCTTTAAAAGACCATAAAATAGTTTTCAATATTAAAGGAAATAATTTTAGAATAATTGTTAAAATTAATTTTGAATTTCAAATATCTTGGATACTATTTATCGGAACTCATTCAGAATACGATAAAATTACTGCTAACGAATTATAATTATGGAAATTAAACCAATAAAAAACGAAACAGATTATCAACAAGCTCTTGAAAGGCTTGCGTTGATTTTTGATGCAAAAAAAGGAACAAAAAAAGGAGATGAACTTGAAATCCTAACTATTCTTTTAGACAAATATGAGAATGAAAACTTCCCTGTTGGAATGCCAGATCCTATTGAAGCAATTAAATTCCGAATG
>JACUUQ010000129.1 GCA_014859175.1 Lutibacter sp.
CATTTTCTAAAGAATGGTGTTTTACAATGGCTTTTTTAGTTAAAGGCAATTGCTGAAAATAATCAATTTCTGTCCACGGATCCCTAAAATCCGCTATCCACTTTATGTTCAGTTCCTTCTTCAAATTCAAACCAATTAAATGCATGCTGTGCGGCGGACCGGTGGTAATCACCACATCAATTTTGTTTGATTTCAAATACTTTTTTAAATAGCTGATTGATGGCTTTACCCAAAATTTACGGGCATCGGGAATAAAATAATTTGCGCGGATGTATTGCAATATTTTTCCGAATAACGTTGGATTTGGGTTTATAAATCCGGCGCTTTCTGTTTTCTTTTTTCCGAAGAAAGCGAACAAATTATTGGGCTCCCAAATGGGTTGGGTTAAAATTTCCATGCCTTCAGGAATATCTTTTGCAAGTGATTCGTCAACAATGGGATAATTGGGATTTTCAACAGTATAAACAACGGGTTCAATGCCAAAATCCCTAAAATACTTTACAAACTTCAACCAACGCTGCACTCCGGAACCTCCTGCCGGAGGCCAATAATAGGTGATGATGAGCGCTTTCTTCATTATTTAGGTAGATTTTTGTACAAAGCTATTAATTTTTCCGAAGTTTTTTCCCAACAAAATTCTTCTTCCACAAATTGTTTCCCTTTGCTTCCCAAACGATTTCTCAACGCAGGATCCGCATATAACTGCAACACTTTTTGCGCAAAATCTCGGGCGTTTTTCTCAAAATGAACTAAGCCTGAGTTTGTTTTCTCAATTAAATTTTTCTGCGCAATGGCATCGCTCACCAAAACAGGCTTTCCAAAACTCATATATTGAAAAAGCTTGTTTGCGTAAGCCACATCGTGCTGAATATTTCTATGTAATGGTGAAATACAAACGGAACTGGCCACAATATAAGATGGAAACAACGAAACATCTTGCCAGCCTTTAAAATCGATATGATTTTCCAACTTTAAGTCGATTACCTGCTGCTTCAAAATTGGATCTGTAGAGCTGATTCCTACAATAACCAACTTAACATTTGGGATTTTTTCCTTTAAAATAAGCAATGATTCAATAGCAGTTTGGAGTCCTCGTCGCAAACCCGTATCGCCCAAATATAAAATTACAAAGTCGTTTTTGTAGCTATCAACAATCGAATTATCAATTTTAGCCTCTTTATAAAATGACTGATGCACTGTGTTTGGCACCAAGACAATTTTATCGCGGGAAATTTTTGTGCGTTCAACAACTTCTTCAATGAATTCCTGTGAAACCGTAATAATTTTTGTTGCTTTATGAATAAATTCTTCTTCTTTTTGCTTCCATTTTTTAGGTGAAATCAATTGTTTTCCAGGAAATTTTTGGAGATGTGCATACAATTTCATGATTTCAGGCATATTGTCATGCAAATCCAAAACCGTAGGCAATTTCAGTGATTTATTTGCCCTAAAAACAGCCTCGGCAATTCTCATATCATGCATGTGTATGGCTTCAATACGGTGCTTTTTTAAAAAATGGGTAATTTTATTGGCCATTATTACCGTATAAAAAGGAAAAGTGTATGCTAATGCCGATAATTTGTATTCGAATTTATTAGACTGATACCGGTTTACCCGAATACCGTTAATTAAAACATCTCCTTCATTTTTATGGTATTTCAAACAAAATAAAAAAACTTCATGCCCTTGTTTAATCAGCGAAATCGCTTCATTTTCCACTCTGGGATCCGGCGGAAAAGTTTTGTCCAAAATCATTCCTATTCGCATATCAACTATTTTTTAAGCATAAAATTAAAATGATTTGATTTAAAATTCTCGAAATCTAAAATTGACACCCGCCAAGGCAAAAAATAGTGCACAGTATTTGATATAAAATAACATTGATTAAAATGTAAAGTGCAGAGCATCAAACTAATAAATAAAAGTTGAATTCTTTGGCAAGTTATTGATTTAATTATAGATAATCAATAAAATTATTTTTTGCAGTTGAAAGTTTAAAACAAAAAAAAGGTGCTTCTAAGCACCTTCCCTTTTTCATAACCTTGATTTACCCTTTTCAAATAATTTCCCTGTGAATGAGTTGATAGATGCGAATATACAAGGAATATTACTTAATCAAAACACCTCATTTACAAGCGTGTAAATTTTATCTATGAAAGTACTTTATAAATTTATAAGCGTTACATTTGATGTTTAAATAATGAACATTTAATGGGTAAAACAGGCTATCTTTTTATTGTATTCTTATTATTTCTGTCAACTTTACGCGCCCAAATTCCTGGTTTAACGCAATTTACCACAAATAATGGCTTGCCCAGCAACACCATTTATGATATTGAACAGGATGAAAATGGGTTTATTTGGTTTGCCACAGATTATGGCATCAGTAAATTTGACGGACTGACTTTTAAAAATTTTACGGTAACCGACGGCCTTCCCGACAATGAAATTTTAGCCCTTTACAAAGATTCCAAAAATAGAATTTGGATGACCGCATTTAACGGAAATATTGGATTTATTCAAAATGGCCGTTTTTACAATAAGGACAACCTTGATTTTTTAAATAAGTTGCAATTTACAAAATTTGTTGATGATATTTTTGAGGATTCAAAAGGGAAAATATGGTTTTGCCATTCTTCAAATACCATCAAAGTTCTTAATCCTGATTTTAGCCTTGAAGATATTTCCACCAATTATGACCTTAAATTAACCTATTCTTTTATTATTCTTGAAGACGTTAATCAAAAGGTAAATTTATTATCTGTCTATAACAAGGGCGGGGAAATTAAAATAATCACAAAACAACTATCAAAAAACCCGAATTTATCGGAATGGAAAGCGTTTAATATAAATAGCTTTTCCAAATCTACTATTGAAAAAATAAATAATAATTTAGGGGTGCTTCTAAGAAATGAAGATGAAATCATTAAAAATATTTCTAGCTATTTAATTAAGGAAAAAAATAATTTTTTAGCTAGAACATACAAAATTGGAAAAGATTATTGGATTACGAATATATATAAAGGTGTATACATTTTTAACGAGAAGGACAATTGCCTGAATCCAAAAATAATTTTAAAAGACATTAGATCAACACGTACTTTTATTGATTTTGAAAACAACATTTGGGTTGGCAGCCAATCAAACGGTATATTTCTGTTTCCAAATCTTAAAGTTCAAGGCATTCAGTTTGATGATCCGAAGAGCAACGATTTACATTCGATAACGCTGTTTCAAGATAAATTGGTTTTGGGTAATGAACAAGCTGAAATTATAATTTTAAATAAGGAAACGCTTCAATCAATTGATTCTAAAAAATTGGAAGAAAACCCAACAAGAATAAAACAGTTGGTATCACATGAAAATCTTCTTTTTGTTTTAAGCAATAACTGCATTTATCAATTAAACACTAATTTTAACATTGCAAGCATCAAAAATATGTTTGATGCAGATTTTGTAAAAACCGATTTAAAAAACTTTAAATATTTCTCATTTGAAGGCGATGAAATATACACAGCAAATTCAAATGGCGTTGGCAAAATAAACAGTGCCAAAATAATTACCCAAAAGATTTGGAACCAAAGAAGTTCTTCTATTTGTTACGCGGGAAATGACAGTCTTTGGATTGGCACTACCAAAGGTTTATACCTACAAAACAAAGGTGTTACCAAAAAATTTGACATAGGGAATCAATTCAACGCAAGTATTATTTATGTATTGGAGAAAACTTCCAGAGGATTGTTGATAGGATCCAACAGCTACGGTTTAGGGATTTTAAAAAACGGAAAAATTAAAACATTTTCAACCGCAAACGACTTATTGAGCAATTATATAAAATCCATTTTTGTGGATAAAAAAAACAATATTTGGCTTTCCACAAATTTGGGATTGAACCGAATTACGCTTGATGCCGGGAATAATTTGGTGAACCTTAAAACTTATACCATATCTGATGGATTATATAGCAATGATGTGCGAGCTTGTTATGTTGACAAAGAAAAAGTGTATGTGGCAACATCTAACGGATTGAATATTATTGATATTTCCAATGAAGAAAATTCCATTGCCTCTCCAAAAATTCACATAAACGAAGTGCTTTTAAACAACAACAGCATTGATAAAACAAGCAATCAAACATTTGATTTCAAATCCAATAATATTCAGTTTAATTTCTCCGGAATATCTTTTAAAAGCCTTGGAAATATCACCTTTAAATATAGATTGCTGGGATTGGAACCTGATTGGGTTGAAACAACAAACAATACGGTGAGATACTCAGCATTGCCGCCAAACAACTACACTTTTGAGGTAAAAGCCATTTCAAAAGACAACTTTGAGAGCATCACGCCTTCTTTGTTTTCCTTTAAAATAAAACCGCCTATTTATAAAACCTGGTGGTTTGTTAGCTTGGCTATTTTGGTCTTGCTATTACTCATTGCCTATTTATTTTACCAAAGAAACCAGAAAATTAAACAGCAGGAAAAAATCAAAGAAAACATTTCCAATTTGCGTTATAAGGCATTAAACGCGCAAATGAATCCGCATTTCATCAATAATTTGCTGGTTAACATTGAAGATTTGGCGAATAAGGGAGAAATTGAAGAAGTGAAAAACTGTATGGGAAAATTTGCCGAATTGGTGAATTTAATCCTGCAGTCCACAAAATCAAATTTAATCAATTTAACGGATGAAATTGAAATGGCCAAGTTGTATTTGGAACTTCAAAAATTAAGATTTCACAAAAATAGTTCCTATACCATAAGTACTGAAGCCATTCCTTCAGATGAATTGGACAATATTTTAGTGCCGCCCATGATTTTACAACCTATCATTGAAAATGCATTTAAGCATGGTTTTAAAAATGGTGATAAAACGAATTGTATTTGTGTTGACTTTAAAATTGAAAATGAGGAATTTCTAATCTGCGAAATTTTGGATAACGGTGTTGGAATTCAAAAAAATGAAAATCACTCTATACCAAAAAATTCTGGAATCTCATTTTCCAATATCAATGAACGCCTACAATTGATTAATGACGCGAAAAGTGAAGAAAACTTAGTCATTATTTCAAATGTGACAGACGAATTCAATACCTTAGTGGGATTTAAAGTTACTTTGAAAATCCCATTAATAAGTTTTTAAAATTTTATTATGATAAGTGCCATAATTATTGAGGACGAGAATGCCGCCTACCAACATCTCAAAAACATAATAGAAACAAATTACAGCTCGCAAATAAAGGTTGTTGGACACGAAACCGGCGTAGAAAAAGGAATTAAACTGATCAATGACTTAAATCCGCAATTGGTATTTTTAGACATCCAATTACAGGATGGCGATGGTTTTGAACTATTGGACCATTTCTCGAATTCTTCATCATTTGAAGTGATTTTTACCACCGGACTCAAAGATTATAAAGAAAAAGCAATGGACTATTTTGCTTTTTATTATTTGAATAAACCTATTCAGGAAGACCAATTAATAGCTGTTTTGGATAAATTTTTAGCAAAACAATCAGCTTTTAATTCCGAAAAATACCTTGCTTTTAAAAATCAATTGGAAAACAAACATCATAAAATATCACTTCCTATGCAGAACGGAGCTTTTATAATTGTTGACATTGATGATATTTTATACTGTGAAGCAGATGGAAGTTACACCAACTTTTATACTGCAGACAATAAAATTTATACCACATCTAACAATTTAAAAAAAGTGGAGAGCGTTTTAATGCAGGCCACCTTTTTTAGAATTCACCGCTCTACGCTGTTAAACCTAAAACACGTTGTTCAATTTAATCACACGGGTGAATTGGTGCTGTCAAACAAAAAAAAGCTGCTGGTTTCTTCAAGAAATAAAACAAATTTCTTAAGGATTTTAAAATTGATGAATTATTCTATCAGTTAGTTTTTCTCCTTTCAACAAAAAACCAACCTGCAAAAATCACCAAAAGCAATCCGTAGGAAATTAAAGCGATGGTAGTTCCTTTTTTAACAACTGTAGGCTCAAATTTAAATTCGATTTTATGGTTTCCTTTTGGAATTTCCAAGCCGCGCAACACAAAATTAACGCGGTAATGCGGCGTTAGTTTTCCGTCAATATAAGCATTCCAACCATCTTTGTAATAGATTTCTGAAAAAACCGCAAACTGGTTTGTGTTTGCATCGAAATCGTAAACTAAGTTGTTTAATGCGTAGGATGTCAGTTGAATTGTTGCAGCTGAATCTATTGGATAATTTGTTTTAAATCCTTCCGAAACAAATCTTTTGTCGATAACGGCTTCCGTTTTTGTTTTTAAACTGTCCAATGCCAATATTTCTTGATTCGCGTTTTCAACAATTTTTATGGTATTCACCAACCAGGCGTTTCCGTTCGGACTTGGATTTTGTTGCACCGTTTCTCGCCTGCTTCCATCTTCAAAAACAAAGTATTTGGTGTTCAGCATATTTAGCACTTCAATGTTGTTTTTTGAAATCTGAAAATCAAATAATTCTTGATACCTCTCCATTTTAGCTGCATGATAACCGCCAATAGAATTATGAAAAAAAGATGTGCTTCCGTCGTTCATCGGATCCACAATAAAATTGGCAACCCTATAATGACTTTTATCCTTTAATATTTCCCGATCAATCTCCGAAGCCGCAAAAGGCTTTTCAATTTCCCTTGCATTTTGAAAATCGGCATTGTTCACATAACGTTTGTCAACCGAAACCAAATCGAACAAAATGACGGCTCCTAGAACGATAATGGCATAATTTTTATTCAGTTTTTCTTTAAGGAATAACCATAAAACGCCAGCAGAAATGACAACAAAAATAAGTGTCCGTAAACTGTCGGAAAAGAAAATCGCTTTTCTGTCGGCAATAATATTCTCCAACAAACCCGGTAATAATTGGTCGTAACTAGCGTCTCTTAATCCTTCAAAATCAAAAAGACTTGTACCAAACAACGTAAATATTAAGGCAATGCCGCCTGTGATATAAAAGCTGTTTTTCAACGCATTTAATTTTATTTCAGCTGCCGTAGTTTTATTAAAAAATTCATTCAATGCCAAAATTCCCAAAAGTGGAACAGCCAATTCAGCAATCACCTGAATGGATGAAACCGCCCTGAATTTATTGTACATCGGCACAAAATCAATAAAGAAATTGGTTAAAAAATTGAGGTTTTTTCCCCAACTGAGCAGTATTGAAAATACAACAACGCCCACCAGCCAATATTTTAGTTTACCTTTTACCAAAAATATTCCCAAAACAAATAAAAACACAAGCACAGCGCCTAAATAAGCGGGTGCTTCAACAATAGGTTGTTTTCCCCAATACATTGGCGCAAATTCGGCAAATTCTTTCGCCTGCCGCGGATCAGTTTTGTCCTTTAAAAAATTGTAAATATTGGAATCAAGTCCAACATTTTCATAATTTCCGCCGCCCATAAAACGCGGAATAAACAAGTTAAATGTTTCTAAAATACCGTAACTGTAATCGGTAATATATTCTTTGGACAATCCGCTGGAAGCTTCTTTTGGCGAGCCGTCCGGATTGATGGTGAGTTCACTTTTTCCTCTTGTACTGTGAGAAACATATTCTTTAGTCGCCAATAAACTGGTGGCATTTGTGCCTATTGCCAATACAACCGCTACCACCAAAATGGCGATACTTTTAAAAAATGCAGGCAGTTGCTTTTCTTTAAAAGCCTCAATTAAACAGAAAACGCCCAAAATTAACACGGCAAAAAACAAGTAATAAGTCATTTGAGGATGGCTGGCCTTAATTTCCAGCGACATAGCCACAGCAGTCAGCAAAAAACCCCATAAATAATTGCGTTGCAAAACCAACAAAATACCCGACAAAACCATTGGCATATAAGCAATTGCGTGCGCTTTTGAGTTGTGGCCAACGCCTAAAATAATAATAAAGTAGGTAGAAAACCCAAAAGCCAATGCCCCCAAAATCGCCAATTTATATTCAACTTTTAACACCGTTAACAGTATAAA
>JACUUQ010000342.1 GCA_014859175.1 Lutibacter sp.
CATTGCATAATTCTCATCATTTTGTGCGTACACTTTCTGTTTGTGTTTGTGTCTTGATTTTGATAAAGCGGCATGTTCTTTAATTTCTAAAGGTTTTTTAACTGAAGCATACAACCGCACTTTATTTATTGGAATGCCTTTTTCTTCATTCATCCAAACCGTGCCATTCAATTTATTTTTTTGTTGAGCGTTGCTTGAAAAAACAAGGATTTTATTTTCTTTGGCTTCCCTTACTTTTTCTTTTACCGCTTCATCAACTATATTTTCAATATCAGTTGCTTTAATGCTTTCTAAATCTTTACGAATAACGTAACGAATTTCCTCTTTATTTAATGGATTTTTAATCGCACCGTAAATACTGTCTTGGTGCAATGAACCGCGAATAGTGTCGCCTTGTTGCAGTCTTGGGATGCGTTCGCCTTTTTCGTTTAACTTATAAATTATTTTGCCGGCGGTATCTTTTTTGGGAATTACTTTTCCGTTTAAATCATTCTCAATTTCTGCCACATACTGCTTTTTACCTCTAATTCTCACAATCTTTTTAGATTGTTTTTTTACATTATCGGGTGTGTAATGCGAAATCAAAATTTCTTCTTCTATTTTTTTTAAATCTTCTGTAAAAGTTTTCCAAGGTTTAGAAGCTGCCAATAATTTCCTAGCATCACTAATTTGCTCTTTATCTTCCAAAGTCCAAGCACTTGCCAAAATATCGTATTTATCTTTGGTCATACAAGCCATTGTAATGGCGTCAATGGTATGATGGGTATGTTTGCTTCGGTCTTTTATTTCATAATATTTTTTGCCATTTTCCTGATAACTTTCTTGAATTCCCCAAATTTTACGAAATTCAGCTACCATTCCGCCTTTAACAGATTCAACCCTGTTAAAATAGGATTTTAAATAAGCTTGCGAATATTTGGTGATAATGCCAATATCGGATATCTGGCTATTTTTGAACCCTACTTTTGGTTCTTCCCAAATAAAACGATCGTATTTTCCTTTTAAATAATCGCGTTTAATGGTTAAATAATGGCGTCGTCTAATTTTTTTGTCTTTGGCTTCTTTGGTAGCAGCGCCTTTTGTGGATTTTACAATTTGCTCAATTTCCAAAGTTAATTTTTCGGCTTCTTTTCTCCAATGGTCAACTCTTAACTTTATTTCATCATGATTAGCCAATTCAAAAGGCATTTTGGTTTTTTTTACTTCACGGTTAAAACGCTGGCTACAAAGCGTTTTGTTCATCAAAGAATTGTCCTGCGAAATACTTCTTGGAATGGTGTGTTCAATATCATAATCAGGATTATTCCCTATAATTTGTGAAATACTGATGCATTTTCCTTCTTCATAAATTTCCTTTTTATCTTGTTCTATCCACAATTGATA
>JACUUQ010000130.1 GCA_014859175.1 Lutibacter sp.
CCGGAATCAGCCTAATAATGGCATCGCATAAAACAGCCGCGCCCAATTCCCCGCCGCTCAAAACATAATCTCCTATAGAAATTTCTTTGGTGATCAACAATTCTCTAACACGCTGATCCACACCTTTATAATGTCCGCACAAAATCAAAATATTTTCAGCCAGCGAAAGCGTATTTGCCGTTTGCTGGTTTAACGTCGGCGCATCTGGCGTCAGATAAATGATTTCATTGTAATCGCGTTCCGCTTTCAGCTCCGCTATGCATTTGTCAATCGGTTCAATCATCAAAACCATTCCCGCGCCGCCGCCAAACTGGTAATCGTCAATTTTTCCGTAATCATTTAAGGCGTATTTCCTCAAATCGTGAAAATGAACTTCCACCAAATTTTTGTCGATGGCACGTTTAATAATCGAATATTCAAACGGACTTTTAATCAGTTCGGGAGAAACGGTAATAATATCAATTCGCATTCGGCAAAGATAAATAACAATTGCGAATTAAAAATAATATTTTGGTGGGCGTTCCCGCCGAAAAGGCGGTCGGGCTTTTCGTTCCAAACTTTTTGCGCTAAAAATGCGCAAAAAGGTTTTCCGCTGCAATCCCTAGCGCAAATTGGTTTACGATTTTTGATATACGAATTACGATTCATAAATTCGTGTAAAATTGAGATTCAAAATTGATAATTTCCTAGCGAACCTTGCGTAAAACTTTGCGTCCCTTGCGGTTAAAATAGAGAATACGCAATAATCTATTTAATATAACTAAAACTTTGTGAATCTTTGTATTTTTTCTTTGTGAATCTCTGTGTTATAGCTTTTAATTACGCGAAGTTTCTCGGAGAGCCACAAAGTTGCACAAAGAAGATTTTAGCCAATCAGATTTCTTGCAGTTTAGTTTTTAAAACCTTATTTATCAAATAATTGACATAAAACAATTCAAAATCTAAAATCCAAAATTAAAAATTACTCGCATTTCACCATTCTGTCAACGCCGTAAATGTCTTTTTTCAGTTCCACATTTTTAAATCCTTTTGATTTCAGCAAATCAACGGTTTCCGCACCTAAATATTGGTTGATTTCAAAATACAAAATGCCATTTTCCGTCAGATGCTTTTTGGCCAGTTCGGCAATTTTATCATAAAACAAGAGTGGATTTTCATCATTCACAAATAAGGCAATATGCGGTTCGTTGGACAATACATTTTGTTGCATTTGCATTTTTTCCATTTCACGAACATAAGGCGGATTGCTCACAATAATGTCGAAATTAGTTGATAATTTTTCAAGAGTTAGAATATCAGCTTGTACAAATTCAACGGTCACTTGGTTAAATTCTGCATTGTTTTTCGCCACATTTAAGGCTTCCACAGAAATATCAATGGCAGAAACCGTTGCGTTTGGCAAATTTTTGGCCAATGAAATGGCAATGCAGCCGCTTCCTGTCCCTATATCCAAAATTTTAAGTGAATTGCTGTTTGTGTTGTTTTGAATAATCCATTCCACCAACTCTTCTGTTTCCGGTCGTGGAATCAGCACATTTTTATCCACTTTAAATAGCAATCCGTAAAATGCGGTTTCCCCAACAATATATTGAACGGGAATCTGGTTTTTTAATTTCAACAAAGCATTTTGCAGAAAATCCAAATCGTCGTTGTCCAATTCAAAATTGTGTTCCAGCGCCAATTGAATCCGAGATAAATGCAGCTTAAATTCAACCAAAATTGTGAAAAATGACTGAATTTCAGTTTCAGGATATAAATTGGAGAGTTCTGAAAAGAAATGGCGTTTGAATTCCTGGATCAGCATTACAATTCTTTTAACATCCACAAATTACAGGAATAATGTCCGGTGTCGCCCATCGGTGCATCCAAATCTTTAAATCCGGCTTTTCGGTATAATTTTCTCGCATCTTCCATATACGGCAAAGTCTCCAAATAACATTGTTCAAATCCGAATTCCTTGGCTTTTTGCAGACAGGTTTCCATCATTTTGCTTCCCAAACCAATGCCCCTTGCTTCAGGCAAAAAATACATTTTTTGCAACTCACAAACATTTCCTTCATAATTATCCAGCTGTTTTATGCCGGCACCGCCAAAAATTTCGCCTTCTTTTTCAATCACATAATAAATGGCTTTTTCGGTGTCATAAGCTTCATACAACGTATCCAAAATTTTATCGGCATACGCAGTCCCAACTTTCGGAACGCCAAATTCGATCAAAATTTTACGGATTACTTTGGCTATTTTCGGATTGTCCTTCAATTGAATTTCTCTGATTTTAAAGTTGTTATGAGTCATTTTAATGTGTTATTTTTGTGGGGTGAATATACACGAAAAATATATAAATCGCTGCATTGAACTGGCGAAAAATGGCTTGGGTGCTACCTATCCCAATCCGCTGGTTGGCAGTGTTATTGTTTTAAACGATCATATAATAGGCGAGGGCTGGCATCAAAAAGCGGGCGAACCGCACGCCGAAGTCAATGCCATAAATTCGGTTAAGGACAAATCGTTATTGAAACATGCCACCATTTATGTGAATTTGGAACCATGTTCACATTACGGAAAAACGCCGCCATGTGCCAATTTAATTGTGGATAACGGCATCAAAAAAGTGGTTATTGGCAGTGTGGATTCCAACAGTAAAGTAAGCGGAAAAGGGATTTTGCATTTACAAAACAATGGCTGTGAGGTTATTGTCGGCGTTTTGGAGCAAGAATGTTTAAATTTGAATAAGCGCTTTTTTACGTTCCATAACAAAAAAAGACCGTTTATCATGTTGAAATGGGCCGAAACACAAGACGGATTTATAGATAAATTGCGCGATTCAACTTCGGAAAATTCCCCAAACTGGATTTCAAATACGTATTCTCAACAATTGGTTCATAAAATGCGTGCCGAAGAACAGGCAATTTTGGTGGGAACCAATACGGCCTTGAATGACAATCCGAAATTAAACGCAAGAAATTGGTTCGGGTTAAATCCAGTCCGGATTGTTTTGGACCGTTCCTTAAAAATCCCCATTCATTATTATTTATATGACGGAAGCGTAAAAACGATTGTTCTGACTGAAAAAGCACCCATTAAAAGTGTAAACGAAAACACCCATTTTGAACAACTGGATTTCAACAATAATATTCCTGAACAAATTTGTGCCATTTTGTATGCACATGAAATTCAATCGGTCCTAATTGAAGGCGGCGCACAAACCCTTCAAACTTTTATCGCTGAAAATCTATGGGATGAAGCCTTCGTTTTTGTCGGAAACAAAAAATTCAAAAACGGCCTAAAAGCGCCAGAACTAAAAAAAGCGCCAAATGAAATTCAGAAAATTTCAGATGACACTTTAAAAATTTATGTGAATTATTGATTATTCGGGCTTTTCTCAAACATTTCAATTTTTGTTTCTCCGCTCGATTTTTTGAAACCCCTAAACATTCCCGTTGAGTTAAAATCCCAGTGAACATCACCGTTTTTATCCATTAAAATGATGCCGCCTTCACCGCCAAGTGGGCCAATTTGGTTAAAGAGCACTTCATGCAAAGCTTCTTTCGGACTTAAATTTTTGTATTCTATCAAACTTGAAACTTCATGGCCAGCCACGGTTCTCATAAAATATTCGCCGGTTCCAGTTGCTGAAATACCGCACGTTAAATTGTTGGCATAAGTTCCTGCGCCTACAATAGGAACATCGCCAATTCTGCCATATTTTTTATTGGTCATGCCGCCGGTGGATGTTCCTGCCGCAATATTTCCGTTTTTATCAATCGCAACAGCGCCAACCGTTCCAAATTTATGGTCGTCAATCAATTCATTTTTAATCAGATACGCAGTATGGTCCAATTGTGTTTTTTCCTGTCCTTGAATTTCGCGCAGCTGATTTAATCTTTTTTCGGTAAAAAAGTACGCGCTGTCCACCATCTCAATGCCAAATTTTTCGGCCAATATTTCAGCACCTTTGCCCGAAAGCATCACATGTTCAGAACTGTCCATCACCATGCGCGCGGCCAAAATCGGATTTTTTATATGGTTAACTCCGGCCACTGCTCCGGCATTTAAGGTTTTTCCGTCCATAATTGCGGCATCCATTTCCTGATTTCCTTCGCTGTTGTAAACCGAACCTTTTCCCGCATTAAATAAAGGAGAGTCTTCCATCACATTAATGGCGGCCTGAACGGCATCCAATGAAATTCCGCCTTTTTCCAAAACAGCATATCCGGCATCAAGCGCCTCCTGCAGTTTTTCGGCATAAGCATCTTGCTGTTCTTGGGTAAAATATGCTCTCTTAATGCCGCCGGCACCTCCGTGAATAACGATGGCGAAGGAATTTGGTGTTCGCATAGTTTCAGTTTCTTTTTTTGAAGTATCAATATCACAAGACATCAATACGATTGTGGTAAGTAATAAAGTGGCAGTTTTTTTCATGGATTTTAATTTGATTTCCAAATATATTAAAATTAAAATTAAAATTTAAAAATTTGATTTTGATATATTTGTGGTCTAAAACAACAGAATATTTCTGAAAACGACACATATAAAACCATTGAGAAATCCTGTGGTGACGCCCTTTTTAAAGAGAAAGGCAGCAAATTTATTGGGTACGTTTTTCCTATAGAAAAGGAGGACGACGTTAAAAAGCACATTGATGAATTAAAGAAAAAGCACCATGCAGCGCGTCATTGGTGTTATGCCTGGCAATTGGGCGTTGAAGAAAAAAGCTATCGGGTGAATGATGATGGAGAACCAAACAATTCTGCAGGAAATCCAATTTACGGACAAATTTTATCAAAAGACCTTACCAATTTATTGGTTGTGGTGGTTCGTTATTTTGGCGGCACTAAATTGGGCGTTGGCGGACTCATAAATGCCTATAAAACGACGGCGAAATTAATTTTGGATGAAGCGGAAATTGTTAATAAAACGGTTAATGTTACTTTTCAACTGATTTTTGAATATCAGGATATGGATAAAGTTATGCGAATTATCAAAGAAAACAATCTTGAAATTATGGACCAAAAAATGAATTTAAATTGCGTCTTTTTAATTGAAGTTCGTAAAAAAATTGTGGCTAAAATTCTTCAATTATTCAATGATTTGCGCTGCCTTAAAATTCAGGAAATCAAGCACTAGTATCCTGCAATTTTTTCAATACATATTCGGGTGCCCGGGTTGGTTTGTTGGTCTTCATATTCACGAAAACCAAGGTGGTATTTGCAGTTGTCAGCAGTTCGTTTTCTTCATTGAATACTTCATAGGAAAATTCAATTTTTGCGGAAGGAAGCTTGGTTAATATTGTGTTTAAAGTGAGTAAATCATCATATTTTGCTGGTTTTAAATAGTTTATGTTTAAATTCATCACCGGTAGCATAATGCCGTCTTCTTCCATTTTTTTATAGGTTATCCCTAATTTTCGAAGCCATTCCGTACGGCCCATTTCAAAGTATTGGGCATAGTTTCCGTAGTAAACAAAACCCATCTGATCTGTCTCGCCATACCGAACTCTAAATTGAATTTTGTCTGATTTCATTTTATTTATTTTATGATCCTCATGTTACGCAAAAAAAAAATAAGAATCAATAGTGATTTTATTTTTTTATGCTAAAATTTATTCACATTTTTGTAAAGCCAAAAATAGCTTAAAGATTGCTTTAAGTTAATCAACTAAATTTTAACTTTAAAATTGTTTTCGATTAAAAATGAGTAAAACTGCATCATCAGTTTGGGAAGAGTGTCTGTCATTTATTCAGGACAACATTAAGCCACAAGCTTACAAAACTTGGTTTGAGCCAATCAAACCAGTGAAATTATCTGGTGAAGCACTTACTATTCAGGTACCTAGCAAATTTTTTTATGAGTGGTTGGAAGAGCACTATATTAAATTATTAAGGGTTGCCTTGGTGAAACAATTGGGCGAAGATGCCAAGCTGATTTACGATGTTCGCATGGAGAACAATTATAGCAGCAACAATCAGCATACCGTAAAAATTCCAAGTTCTAACAGAAATCCGATGGTCGCTCAGGGAGTCGCGTTTCCAATAGATGTTAATAAGCGTGAATTAAAAAATCCGTTTATCATTCCGGGCATTCAAAAAGTTAAAATTGAATCGCAGTTAAATCCAAATTACAATTTTGAAAATTTTATTGAAGGAGATTCAAACAGGTTGGCGCGTTCTGCAAGTATGGCAGTTTCCAACAAGCCGGGAGGCACCTCTTTCAATCCATTGTTGATTTACGGTGGTGTTGGGCTGGGGAAAACGCATTTGGCGCACGCTATTGGCGTTGAAATAAAAGACAAATACCCAGATAAAATTGTGCTGTATATTTCTTCAGAGAAATTTACCCAGCAATACATAGATTCGGTAAAAGGAAATTCAAGAAATGATTTTATTCATTTCTACCAGATGATTGATGTTTTGTTGATTGATGATGTTCAGTTTTTATCGGGAAAAACAGGTACGCAAGATGTGTTTTTTCATATTTTTAACCATTTGCACCAAAACGGAAAACAAGTAATATTAACTTCGGATAAAGCCCCGGTTGATATGCAGGATATTGAACAACGCTTGCTTTCCCGTTTTAAATGGGGATTGTCGGCTGAGCTTCAAGCGCCTGATTATGAAACCCGTGTTTTAATTTTGCGAAATAAATTGTATAGAGACGGGGTAGAAATGCCCTTAGAAATTGTAGAATATATTGCCAAAAACATAAAATCAAATGTTAGGGAACTGGAAGGCGTTTTAATTTCTCTAATCGCTCAGGCATCATTTAACCGAAAGGAATTCACCTTGGCTTTAACCAAGCAAATTGTAGATAAATTTGTGAAAAACACCAAACGTGAAGTTTCTATTGAATATATCCAAAAAATTGTATCACACTATTTTGAATTGGATGTGGCAACGCTACAATCAAAAACACGCAAGCGACACATCGTTCAAGCGCGCCAGTTGGCTATGTATTTTGCAAAAAGAATGACAAAAGCTTCATTGGCCAGTATTGGTTCCCAAATTGGGAAAAGAGATCACGCCACGGTACTTCATGCCTGTAAAACTGTTGATAACTTAACAGAAACCGACAAGCAATTCAGAAAGTATGTGGATGATATTACCAAAAAACTCACTTTTTAATACGCTGAAATGACTAAAATATTGATGGTTTGTCTCGGCAATATTTGCCGTTCGCCATTGGCAGAAGGAATTTTAAAATCCAAACTTTTTAGGGCTAACGTATTTATTGATTCTGCCGGCACCGGTGCGTATCATATTGCTGAAAAACCAGACAATCGTTCCATAGCCGTCGCAAAAATAAACGGAATTGACATTACAGATCAGCGAGCAAGAAAATTCTTGGTGGAAGATTTTGATGAATTTGACCTAATTTATGTGATGGATCAGGCAAATTATCGCGATGTTACAGAGATGGCAAGAAATAAGGAAGACCTTGCCAAGGTGAAAATGATTTTAAATGAAGTGTTCCCCAATGAAAATTTAGATGTTCCCGATCCTTATTTAGGCGGGGATTACGGATTTAAAAATGTATATAAAATGCTGGATGAAGCTTGCGACCTCATAGCAAAAAAAATAAATCCGGATGGATAATAAAATGGGTTTTTTATATTTATTGCCAACAACTTTAGGCGACAATGAGCCTATGGAAGTGCTTCCGTTTTTGGTTAAGGAAATGATTGAAAAACTGGATTATTTTATTGTCGAAAATGAAAAAACAGCACGAAAATTCATAAAACGAATTGCTCCGGGAAAATCACAGCCGTCATTGACACTTTTTAGTTTGGATAAATACGCTGATAAACTTGAAGTTAGCACCTATTTGGATGTTTGCGCAAAAGGCATTTCTGTGGGTTTGCTTTCTGAAGCCGGCGTTCCAGCCATTGCCGATCCAGGCGCTGAAATTGTGAAACTGGCACATCAAAAAAATATCAGGGTAATTCCTTTGGTTGGCCCGTCTTCCATCATTTTAGCGATGATGGCAT
>JACUUQ010000131.1 GCA_014859175.1 Lutibacter sp.
TGATACACAAGGAAATGATTAATGGCGAACTGCAGCTGTACCAATAAAAAATAAATTAAAAACAGATGAAAGAAAAGAATAAAATCTATATCAGTTTAATCGTCTTTGTAATTACATTTTTAGTTTTTAGAGAAATATTTTCTCATTGGGATGATTTTAAAGCGGGATTATTCGGCTATTAATTTAAAAAATTTAAGCTATTTTTCGCTTTCAAGACTATTTTTAATTCCTCCACAAATTTCGACAAATCGTCAATTTCAACGTGGCTCATCATGATTACTTTGTACCAGTTGTTGCCTCCTTCGTGAGTCTCCGGCACCAATCCGAATTTATGCGCGATATGTTCAGGAACAAATTCCGATTTTATGGTGACAATGTTCATAAACGGATTTCTGTAATAGGCGATATTTAATTCAACTAATTGTGTGCAAAACCATTCGGTACGCAGCAAAAGCGTGCTTATTTTTTCAAACCAGCCATAATAGCCATAACTGAATAAAATCATCCAAACGGCAATTGCATTGGCTCCGGAGCGGCTTCCAACCATAGTCAAATCCATTCCGTCAACATATTGTGCTTCCTTAGTGAGTACATTTTCTATCAAACCTTTTCTGCATAAAAACACGCCGGTTCCGTATGGCGCCTGCAACATTTTATGTGCATCAATGGTGATGGAGGAAATATGCGGATTTTCAAAATTAATGGTCGATTGTCGGTTGGATATTGGATAAATAAATCCGCCAAAGGCTCCGTCAACATGTATTTTAAAGGGCACATTATATTTTGTCAGTATTTCGGCATAAACATCTGGATCGTCAACTGATCCAAACATGGTGGTTGCCATATTTGAGATGACCATAAAATATTTCTTTCCATCAGCAATTAATTTTTTTACGATGGTTTCCAATGCTGAAACAATAATTTCCCTCGAATCAAAATTGACAGGAATGCTTACATTTTCAACACTTAAAATATTTGACCCTTTATTTACGGAGTAATGCGTGTCTTCCGAAGATAAAATAACCATTTCCTCCAGTGTTGCATGGTATTTCTTTTTAAAAATATTTCTGTAAATCCACAGTGCCTGCATATTTGCTTCGGTGCCGCCGGTTGCAATATATCCATCATATTCGTTATCCTTAGCTTTGAAAATATCAACAGCCAAAACCTGAATCACTTCTTTTTCGAGTTCTTGAGAGCCTTTAAAAGCTTCTTCCGATTTCCCCAAAGTGTGGCAGCCAATATTATTTGGATTGGCGATGTACGCTTTTAACAAAGGGGAATTTTCTAAAAAAGCACCACCGGTATTAAATACACTTTCATCCAATTTAGAAACAGGATAACCCAAATACTTGCTGTCTTGAAAATCAATAGTTGATTCCAGCGCCACGTCAATACGTTTTATCAATTCCTCTCTTGAATATTTTTTCCAATGCTTCATGTGCCTAAATAATTAGCTATTATTTAAAAAAACCAATATTTTTATTGGTTTTTTATTGTTTTCGCAAAAATACGGATTTTTTACTGTTAAAAATAACAAATAGGCTGGTTATGAAAAGAAAAATACAAATTCAATAAAAAATCTGTAATTTTATTTTTTTTAAATCTTGCACTTTTTGGAATTAGAAATTCAAATAAAAACCTTGCCGTCGCTTCCCGGAGTTTATCAATATTATGATAAAAACGGCACTATTTTGTACGTTGGAAAAGCCAAAAACCTAAAAAAAAGGGTTTCATCCTATTTTAATAAAAACCACGAGAACGGGAAAACAAATGTGTTGGTCAAAAAAATTGCGACCATTGAGCACATTGTGGTGGACACGGAAACAGATGCCTTGCTGCTGGAAAATAACCTGATTAAAAAATACCAGCCTCGCTACAATGTGATGCTGAAAGACGATAAAACCTATCCGTGGATTTGCATTAAAAGGGAACGTTTTCCACGAATATTTTTGACGAGAAATGTGATTAAGGACGGCTCGGAATATTATGGCCCTTATCCTTCCGTAAAAATGGCGAAGGCTTTGTTGGATTTGATCAAAGAACTTTTTCAATTGCGATCTTGCAGCTATGATTTAAGTGAAAAAAACGTAGAACTTCAAAAATATTCGGTTTGTTTGGATTTTCATATCGGAAATTGCAAAGGTCCTTGTGAAGGATTACAGTTGGAAAGTGATTATGATAAAGACATTCAAGCCATACGGAACATTGTAAAAGGAAATTTTAAAGAATCCATTCAACAATTTTACGATTTGATGTTTTATTATTCTGATGAAATGGAGTTTGAAGAAGCCCAAAAAATTAAGGAGAAAATTGATGTTTTGGCCAATTATCAGGCAAAATCCACTGTTGTAAATCAGTCAATTACCAATGTCGATGTATTTTCAATTGTTTCTGATGAAAGTTATAGTTATGTCAACTTTTTCAAAATAGTGAATGGCGCCATCATTCAGTCTCACACCGTTGAAATTAAAAAGAAACTGGATGAAACCGACAAGGAATTGCTTGAACTGGCCATTATTGAAATAAGACAGCGATTTAATTCGCAATCGACCGAAGTTTATGTGCCTTTTGAAATTGATTTGGGCGAAAACATAAAGGTAACAGTTCCTAAACTTGGGGATAAGAAACGTATTGTAGATTTGAGCATGCGAAACGCAAAATATTACAGGCAAGAGCAATTTAAGCAGCTAAAAATTGTTGATCCAGACAAGCATGTAAACCGAATTATGGCGCAAATGCAAAAGGATTTGCGTTTAACATCAGCGCCAAGATATATAGAATGTTTTGACAATTCAAATATACAGGGAACCAATCCGGTTGCGGCCTGCGTGGTTTTTAGAAATGGAAAACCCAGTAAAAAAGAATATCGTAATTTTAACATTAAAACGGTTGAAGGCCCCGATGATTTTGCTTCTATGGAAGAAGTGGTTTTCAGAAGGTATAAAAGGCTTCAGGATGAAGGCCAGGAATTGCCTCAGTTAATTGTTATCGACGGTGGCAAAGGGCAGCTGTCATCGGCCTTAAAAAGCTTGGATATTTTGGGGCTTCGGCATAAAATCGCCATTATTGGCATTGCAAAGCGACTGGAAGAAATTTATTATCCCAATGATCCAGTGCCATTATATTTAAACAAAACTTCTGAATCTTTAAAAATTATCCAGCAACTGCGCAATGAAGCGCATAGATTTGGCATTACGCACCATAGAAATAAAAGAAGCAAAAGTTTGTTGGTTAATGAATTGGAACAAATTTCTGGGATTGGTAAACAAACTATTGTATCTTTATTAAAACAATTTAAATCGTTGAAAAGAGCCGAAATTGCTCCGCTTGAAGATTTAGAGCAAATTTTGGGAAAATCAAAAGCCGATATTATTTATAATTATTTTCAAAAAAATAAAACTTGATGAAACGAGCTATAATAAATTTTGATACACAACGGAATGATTAATAGCGAATTTACCTGCCGGCAGGCAGGCTTCATGTGTGCCAATAAAAAATAAATAATAAACAGATGAGAGGAATTTTTTTACTTGCTTTTATATTTTCAATAACACTTTCGTTTTCACAGGAAACAGTTGAAAAAAAAGACATAAAAGTGGGTCTTGTGCTTAGTGGCGGCGGCGCAAAAGGTTTTGCCCATGTGGCTGCATTAAAAGTTATTGAAGAGGCCGGAATTCGCATAGATTATATTGGCGGAACCAGTATGGGAGCCATTGTTGGCGGTTTGTATGCTTCCGGTTATAGTCCAAACGAGCTCGATTCCATTATTAAATCCATAAACTTCACCAGAATTCTAACAGATCAGTTACCACGAAAATCAAAGCCGTTTTATGAAAAAGAAAATGGCGAAAAATATATTCTTACGATACCAATAAAAAAGGGTAAGCTAGGAATGCCCACCGCACTGTCAAACGGACAAAACGTGTTGAACTTGTTGACTGAATTAACGCAGAAAGTTAACAATATCAGTGATTTTAGTAAGTTGCCAATACCTTTTGTTTGTATTGCCACCAATTTAGAAACCGGTAAACAAGAGGTTTTAAATAAGGGATTTTTGCCTGAAGCCATTTTGGCGAGCGGTGCATTTCCAACCTTATTGGCGCCGGTTGAAATTGACGGAAAATTGCTTACCGATGGCGGAATAACGAATAATTTTCCTGTGGAAGAAGTAAAAGCCATGGGAGCGGATGTGATTATTGGCGTTGATATACAAAGCGGTTTGGAAAGTAAAGAAGATTTAACTTCGGCAGTAAAAATTTTGAATCAAATAGTTGGTTTTCAAATGTATAAATCAATGGAACACAAATATGACAGTTTGGATTTGGTTATAAAACCAAACATGAAAGCGTTTAACGTGGTGTCTTTTGATAAAGTTAAGGAAATTATGACAGAAGGTGATATGGCCGCTCGCGAAAATATTTTCCAGCTAAAATCAATAGCAGCCAGACAAATTCATACTGAAAATCAAAAAAAAGAGCTAAAACAAATTGAAAAATTTAAGATAAAACAAATTAAAATTGACGGGAATAATTACTATACACGCGCATATGTTTTAGGGAAACTTAATTTAAAAAATCAGGAAACAACAAATTATAAGCATGTAATTGAAAGCATCAATAATTTATCGGCTACCGGAAACTTTGAAAATGTACAGTATCAAATAATACACGAAGACGATGGCTGTATTGTGAATCTTAAAGTGAAAGAACACCCAGTGTCAAATTTCTTGCAATTGGGAGTTCATTATGACGATTTGTATAAAACCGGAATTTTATTAAATATTACCTCAAAACATTTGTTGACCAATAATGATATGCTTTCTGCAGACATTGTTTTAGGTGACAATTTGCGGTATAATTTTAATTATTTTATCGACAATGGGTTTTATTGGAGCTTTGGAATAAAATCAAGATTTAATAATTTTAATGCCAATGTAAAGTTTGATGAAGCCAATGTTAATAAAATAAATTTAAGTTATGAGGATTTTACCAATCAGGTTTATTTACAAACTGTATTTGGAAGGAAATTTGCCATTGGAGCCGGAGCTGAATTTAAAAGGTTAAAAGTTTCTACGGAAACAATTTCTAATGTTGACAACAGTCAAATTGGCGGAGGGCGATTGTTTTTTGACAAATCAACCTACATCAATTTAATATCATACATAAAAATTGATACGTATGACAAAAAATATTTTCAAAAGGAAGGCGCTTATTTAGATGTTGATTTTAGGTGGTATTTAGCATCTTCAGATTATAACAATAATTTCGTTTCGTTTTCTCAATTAAAAGGAAAAGTTGGGTTGGCACATACATTTTTTAACAGATTGACAACACATTTTATTTCTGAAGCAGGCATAACTGTTGGCGAAAATGAAAATAGGGTATTAGATTACAATGTTGGCGGCTACGGAAACAATTTTATAAACACATTCATCCCTTTATATGGATATGATTTTGGCTCATTAAGCGCAAATTCTTTTTTGCGGTCAGCTTTTACGTTTAGGTTTGAGTTTTTACCCAAAAATTATTTGATGACAACAGCCAATTACGCGAGGGTTGGAAGTGATTTGTTTAATGAAGGAAGAATTTTTGAAGACACTAAGTCCGGATATATGATAGGGTATGGGTTGGATACTTTTTTAGGTCCCATAGAATTTAATTACACCTGGTCTCCGGATCACAAGGAGAATTATTGGTATTTTAACGTTGGGTATTGGTTTTAAAAAAAAGTCCTGCAAAATTTTGCAGGACTTTTTAGATATTGAAGCCTTATTTAGTCAATTATTTTACCTTCATTGTCGGTAAAATCAAATCTTAAATATTGATAGGTAACTCTAGGTAAAATTTTAATCCACTTTTTATGTTTTAGATACCATCGCATTTGTATTGACGGAAATCCCTTTTTTAAATACGCAACAATAAAAGGATGTGTATTTAAGGTAATATTTACATGCGCTTTTGAGCTGACAAGTCTATCTATTTCTGATTCAATTTTGTCCAATAATACAATTGGAGATTCAACTTCACCAACACCGCTAGGGTTAGGCTCTTGTGTTTTAATAACCATTTCCGGTCTTACGCGTTGTCTGGTAATTTGAATCAATCCAAATTTACTTGGAGGCAATATTTTATGCTTAGTTTTGTCAAACTCCATTTCGGCCTTCAAATGTTCAAAAAGTTTTTGTCGGTGTTCAGCAGTGTTCATGTCAATAAAATCAACAACAATAATGCCTCCCATATCACGTAGCTGTAATTGTCTTGCAATCTCTGAAGCTGCAATTAAATTAACCTCAAGTGCGGTGTCGGCTTGTGTGTTTGCTTTGTTTGAACGATTGCCGCTGTTTACGTCAATTACATGAAGCGCTTCGGTATGTTCAATAACCAAATAAGCTCCTTTGCTCATAGAAACTGTGCGTCCAAATGATGTTTTTATCTGGCGTTCGATTCCATGTTTTTCAAAAATAGGAACTTGTGACTTGTATAGTTGCACGATAGACTCTTTTTTAGGCGCGATTTCTTGTAAATATTCTTTAATTTCTAAATACAGAATTTCGTCATTAGTAACAATACTTGTAAACGAATCATTAAACAAATCTCTTAAAATTGAAGAGGCTCTGTTTAATTCACTTAAAACTTTAACGGGTGCTTGTTGTGTTTTTACGGTAACAATTTGTTTACACATGGCAACCCATCGTTCTAAAGAATTTTGAAGATCTTTATCCAGTTCTGCAACTTTTTTATTTTCGGCTACAGTACGGATAATTACGCCAAAACCTTTAGGTTTAATGCTTTTGATCAGTCTTTTTAATCGTTCTTTTTCTTCGGGATCATTTATTTTTTGAGAAACTGAAACCCTGTCAGAAAAAGGAACCAATACCAAATATCTACCCGCTATGGATATCTCTGAACTCATCCGCGGACCTTTGGTAGATATGGGTTCTTTTACAATTTGTACCAATAAATTTTGACCTGTTTTTAGCACATCAACAATACTTCCGTCTTTGTTGATGTCTTTTTCAAGTTGAAAATTCTTTAAAGTGAAATCTTTTATTTTACCTGTGGTGATACCTCTTATAAATTTATTTAAGGATAGCATTTGAGCGCCTAAATCATGATAATGCAAAAAACCGTCTTTTTCATAACCTACATCAACAAATGAGGCGTTTAAACCAGATAGAACTTTGCCAATTCTAGCTAAAAAAATATCTCCGACGGAGAATTTATTGCTATTGGATTCGTTGTTTAGTGCTGTTAATCTGCCATCTTTTAATAAGGCAAAATCAATATCAGAGAAGTTTGATCTAATTATTAATTCTGTTTTCACTCTGAATTGTTTTGTGTTCAGATAATTGCTTAAATGAACGATTTATACTAAGTTTTACAGGGTATTATACCCAACAATATTTGCATCAACTGCAAATATTTATTTCAATGAACTTTAAAATTGAAAAGAAAAAAGTAAGCAAAGCTTACTTTTTCTTTTTATGTCTGTTTGCTCTTGCTCTTTTTTTACGTTTGTGAGTCGAGATCTTCGCTCTTTTTCTTTTTTTACCGCTTGGCATAATCAAAAGTTGTTGTTTAATTAATAAATATTTTTAACCTACTGTAAAATCGGTTATACTGTTACTTTACTTTTTACACCTTCTACAAATACTTTTGCGGGTTTGAATGAGGGGATGTTGTGTGCCGGAATTTTAATAGTGGTGTTTTTTGAAATGTTTCTTCCAGTTTTTTCAGCTCTAGTTTTAATGATAAAACTGCCAAAACCTCTTAAATAAACATTATCTCCTTTTTCTAAGGAATTTTTTACCTCTTCCATGAACGCTTCAACAGTTGCTAAAACATCTGCTTTTTCTATTCCAGATCTATCTGCAATATTTGATACGATTTCTGCTTTCGTCATTTTTAATATGGGTTATATGTTATTATAAAATTAAGACGGCAAATATATGATATAATAATGAAATTCAAAAAGTTAATT
>JACUUQ010000132.1 GCA_014859175.1 Lutibacter sp.
TTTATGTTGATTTAAAACTTTGTGAATCTTTGTTTTTACTTTGTGAATCTCTGTGAAATGGCGTTTAATTATATAGAATTGAGTCTGCTCCGAAAACTCCGATATTCAATTTTCAACAACTTTTTACCCCTACCCTAAAGGGAGAAGTTGCTGAAAATCAATAATCTAAAATAATGAAAAAACAACTAATTTTTAGCAAAAGTAGCTTTTCAGAGCGGACTCAGAATTAATATTTTCACCAAGAAATAATTAACCTTTTAGCGAGCCTTGCGTAAAACTTTCCCTTGCGGTTAACTGCCAATATTATTTTAATGCTATTTATTTGGTTTTTATCATAGAATACGCATTTCCTGCGCAAACGCTGTTTTAAATAGAACTTAGCCAAAATTATCAATTATTTTGAAACGCGAATTTTATTGGAAATTTTTGATTTCCGCTTCAACATTGGTTTTGATTTAGGCACTTTTGCCGGTTCCATCGCCAATCGCGCCATCAGGTAGCAAATGGTTGATTCGGCGCCTTGATTTATGTTTACGTTCGCTTTTTCCAATCCGTCATGGCAGCCGCCGGTTATTGAATTATAAATCATTTGATGCAAATGATTTTTTCCAAGAAACCAACTAAATGCCTTTTCTTTTAAAACTTCATACCTTGAATCGTTCAATGTTTTATGAAATAAATCCAGGGTCAAAACCGCATAAGAAACATCAATTGGCTGTTCGCCATATTGATTGGGCTCCACGCCTTTTTGATACCAGCCTTTATTTGAAATGGCCTTAAAATGATCATCAACAAACATTTTAGACAATAAAAAATCGAAGGATTCAATGGCAATTTTTTTATGGATTTGCTTTCCTGATATTAAATAGGAATACAGCATGGCTTCAGGAAGAATACTGTTGGCATAAGTTAGGTAATTTTCAAACCAGCGCCAATCAACTGTTGAATTTACATCATAATCGGTAATCAGGTTTTTAGCAAGTTTTTCAATAGTAAAAGCGATGCGTTTGTCTTTTGTGGTTTCATAATACAAATACAATCCTTTGATGGCAAAACCTATGGATCTTGGCGATAAAATATTTTTAACCCAAGGCAAAGCATCAATAAAACAAAAAGTTGCCAAATCAATGAGTTCTTCCCGCAAATAATCTTTTAATGAAATTACAGTTCCCAAAGCCCATACAGCCCGTGCATTGGAATCTTCTAAATTTATGTAGTTATTTTTGATGTGCTCATTATTATTTTCATCGATATAGTTCACAAAAGTCCCAGATGACGTTTGGCAACGATGTATAAAATTTAAATATGTTTTAATAAATTTTAAGCTCTCCTTATCGCCAAATGTTTTGTAGTGCGAACACATGGCAATTAAAGCCCGGGCATTATCGTCCAACGTATATCCTGAGGAAATGTCGGGTTCAGAAATTTTACTGAATTGAATAATGCCAAGATTGGTGGTCATTTTTTTGAGGTGGTCCAATTTTATTGGCGGATAATTATAATGCATAACGTTTTTCTTGCCTATCATTTCCCCATAAGTATTTGCATGTTTAACGGCAACATTTTCCCACGAGGATTCCCTGGTTTTTTCATAAGCCGCCAATGCCATAGATTCCCTTAAATGCTCATTTGAAAGTAATTTTTTTGTGGCCTCGGACAATTGCGCCTCATTTCCAATTTCAAAAAGTATCCCAGTATTTTTGGCCAGCAACTCTTTGGTATGCGGTATTGAGGTTGCAATTATAGGACAAGCGCAGCTCAATGCATACACAAAAGTGCCGCTCACAGCCTGGTTTGGATCTTTTGAAGTGAATAAATAAATATCCGTTGCTTTTAAATATTCCAAAAGTTCGCTTGTTTCCAAATATCGGTCTATGAAACGCACATGATTTTTTAAATCCAATTTCAAAACCAACTCTTCCAAATAATCGCGGTATTCATCTTTATTGTTTTTTATGGTATTTGGGTGCGTTTTTCCAATGATTAAATACAGCGCATCAGGCGATTGTTTGATAATCTCAGGCATTGCTTTTATGGCAGTTTCTATGCTTTTACCCGGACTTAAAAGTCCGAAAGTTGACAAAACGCTTCGGTTTTCCAAATGGAGTTTTTTCTTGGCTACCGCAGGATTTTCATAATTGACAGTATGCGTGCCATGTGGCGTGTAATCTATTATTTCTTCGCTAATTTCATACTGTTTAACTAAAATATTTTGAGATTTTTTGGTCATCACAAAAATTCTGTTTGCATAGGAAACCATCATTTTAACAAAAGATTTCAATTCCTTTGATGGATTTGGAATGACACTGTGAAACGTAAGAATCACGGGTTTATTGATGGCATCTAAAAAATCCAACAAATAGTTTCCGTATTCGCCGCCAAACAAGCCAAATTCGTGTTGAATGTGCACCAATTTTACCGAAGCGTCATTGTTTATTTTGATGGCCGTTTTTTTATAATCGTCCTTAATTTTAGGATTTATTGAATATGGAATGTCGGCTGAAATTTTTGGCGTATCGGTTAAATTGCAAACAACACATTGCAAATTTTGGCCAAATGAATTGTTTATTGCCGAAATGAGATCTCGGGTAAATGTGGCGATACCGCATTGTGTTGGCGGAAATGTGGTGACAAAAACTATTTTTGAGGCCGATGATGTATTTCTCATAACTGCTGATTTTTAAGTTGTTTTAAAAGTGCATTTATATTGACCGATGCCACCGCCACCCTACTGTCGGCCGCGCCATAATAAATAAACAAATCTTCATTAAAAAGTGCCGTTCCTGTTGGGAAAACCACATTATTCACGTAGCCTTCCTTTTCCCAGATTTCTGTTGGAGAGAACAACGGTTGTTTAAGACGGCCAATTATTTTTTTTGGATTTTCAAGATCCAACAAAGCGGCACAGGCGTAATAAATTAATCCTTTTGCCGTATGCTGTGCGGAATGATAAATCAACAACCAGCCAAATTCAGTTTCAATTGGTGGAGCGCCAGCGCCAATGTGACTGTTTTCATGAATTCCTTTTGGCAACAAAACAACGTGTTTGTGTAAATTAGACACATATTCTTTCCAAAATTCAATAGTCAGTTCTGTCGGATCTTCAAAACACAGCATTTGAATTGAAGGATAAAGGCGGTGCAACACGGCAAATTTTCCATTTATTTTTTTTGAAAAAAAGACTAAATTTTTATCCCAAACATAAATATTGCCTTTCATTAAATCCCCCAGTTTATAACGCATAAAAAGGTTGTAAAACTTGATATGCTCATCACTTATTTTACCCGAGTTTTTTTCTATAAGTTGGGCATATTCCTCAAAAGTGAATTTTGGCGTAATAATCCCTTTTCTTTCAAAATTTTTTAAATCCTTTGACGTTGCATAAGCGCCAAAAACATTTATGCCATCATAGGCCGCGTAAGACATGTAAAAAGTATCCGCTATTTTTGTGATTCTCGGATCTTCAACACCTTGAAATTCGTAGCTTTTCTCTTTATAAAATACAGGTTCTTTCGCCCTTTCCACAACCGTTAAAGGACCATTTAATTTACAATAGCCGATACTGGAAAAATTGCCTTGCCGCACTGCACGGTAAAACATATGGACAATATTTCCGTCCTGAAAAATTCCCGGATTAAAAACACCCTCATTTTCAAAACTATTGTCCGTTTTTTCCAGAATAACGCCATGTTTTGTAACAGCCACCATAACTCATATACATTTTTTAACTCATATACATTTTTTCAGAAACACAAAGTTTAAAATTATTGCCGTAAACAACTATGAGCATGGTCAACTATGCAAATTATAAAAATGATTTAAATCAATATTGGTTTATATCAGGATTAAAAAACTGCCATTTGTTTACCTGTTTTTCAGAAACAAATTTTATAAAGCAGTCGCTTTCACCATTATTTTGGCGGTTCCAGCAAATTAAAAAACTGGTCAAGTTTAGGCAAAATAATGATTTCGGTTCTTCTGTTAATTGCTCGGCCTTCTTTGGTTTCATTGCTTTCTTTAGGCAAATATTCCGATCTTCCTCCTGCGGTCATCCTTTCTGGTTGCACACCAAATTCCGTTTGCATCAACCTAACAATGGAAGTTGCCCTTTTTACGCTCAAATCCCAATTATCGCGCATACATTCTGTGTAAATTGGCACATTGTCGGTATGTCCCTCAATTAATATATCCAAATCGTTATGATCATTAACAATTTGCGCAATTTTGCCAATAACTTCTTTGGCCCTGTCACTTATTTTGTAACTGCCTGATTTAAAAAGCATTTTATCGGATATAGAAACATAAACAACGCCCTTTTTCACTTCTATGGCAATATCTTCATCATCAAAATTCGCCAAGGATCTTTTCAAATTCATCACCAACACCAAATTCAGCGAATCTTTTCTTTGCATGGAACTTGTCAAATTTTTGATATACTTATTTTGTTCGTTTAAAGCTTCCAAAGATTTTTTAATGCTTTCAGCCCCAGTTTTACTCACCACAGAAAGATCTGAAAGCCGTTCCAGCAAATTGGTATTGGTGCTTTTAAAATATTCCAATTGACTTTCTAATTTATCCACTTTGTTTTTTTCATTGGCCAAATTGGTTTCAGCAATAATTTGTTCGTTTTCGCATAATTTCAAGTGATTTCTATAACGCTCAGCTTGATTTTCCAAATCGGTATATTTTTTTTGGCTAACGCAAGATGTGAGCAATGCCAAAAAAACTAACACCATAATTTTTAAAGTTCTCATAATTCAAATTTTTAAATTTATATTTTTATACAAAGTGACTTGTAATTTTTTAAATATGAAATGACGCCGGTCAATTAAAATGATGACAATGATTAGTTTATAAGAATATTTTGGACATAAATTATGCTTTCAAATTTTTAAATATCTAATTATGAGTCCACTCCGATAACTCCAATATTCAATTTTCAACAACTTTTTACCCCTACCCTAAAGGGAGAAGTTGCTGAAAATCAGCTCCCCTACAATAATTAAAAATGCTGATTTTTAGCAGAAGCAGCTTTTCGGAGCGGACTCAATTATTAAGTCTTATACTCAAAAAAAACTCGTTTAATTGTGTACCTTGCACTTACATTAAACTGGTGTCTGCCATAAAAATCCCAACCATGAAAAATTTATTTATACTCTTGTCTTTATCGTCAATTTTAATGGCAAGTTGCAGCAGCACAAGCGGAACCGTAAAGGGAACCGTATGTTATCCTGCGGAATATATTCCGGCAATGATAGTTTATCTAAAAAACAAAGAAACCGGTAAAATATATTCTTTAGACATCAAAGAAAATCAGAAGCCATTTAAATTTAAAAAAATACCTTCCGGAAATTATATTGCGTTCGCTTACACGGTTCAGGAAGATTTAACCGACGCTAAGGATAAATCAATGATTACCAGTGGCGGATATACTCATGCAGTTCCTTGCGGATTGACCGTTGAATGCAAAGACCATTCTTTACTTGTTTTTAAAGTCCAAAACGGCAAAAGCACAAAAAATATCCAAATTTGCGATTGGTTTGGCGCCATTATGCAGGACAGGAAATAATTAAAAGTCTAAGCAATTTTGAATTTTAGATTTTGGATTTTAAATTTCTATCCAAACAATCCAACAATTTATATAAGTTGGCAATTATCAGTTTTCATTAAACAATTAAAAAATTTGTCACCCTGAGCGAAGCCGAAGGGCAACAAAAAACATGTGTGAATTATACAACTATTATCTAAAGTTGTGTAACAATATTGTGTTTTACACTTCGCAACTTTGTATATCTCTAATTGAATAGAGATTACAATTAAAATACAATAATATGAAATCAATAAAATTTATTATACTCGGAATCGGATTAATTTTCGCAAGCGAAGCACAGGCACAAATATCTGTAAATTTAAATGCTGGCACGCCACCACAATGGGGTCCGTCGGGTTATTCTAACGTTCGTTATTATTACTTGCCTGATGTAGAAGCTTATTATGATATTCAAAAATCGAATTTTATTTATATTTCAGGAAACTCTTGGGTTCATAGAAGAGCTCTTCCAAAGCATTACAGAAATTATGATTTATATAATGGCTATAAAGTGGTAATGACAGATTATCAAGGGAAAGCCCCTTACACTTATTTTAAACAACACAAAGTTAAATACGCAAAAGGATATCGCGGCAACCCACAAAAAAACATTGGAAACAGGCCAGGAAACGGAAACCATAAATCAAAGGGCAATGGCAACGGAAACCGCAAATCAAATGGGAATGGGAATGGCAATAACAAAGGTAAAAAACATTAGTCGTCGCATAAAAAGCCAACTGCCCCAAAGCAATAGTTACAATTTTGATAATTTTTTATAAATTTTGATTGATTGTGACATATAGAGATAAAAGCGTTTATTTGAATGAAAATCCCGAAAAAATAAACGCCAAATCTTTTCTTTAAAAAACAGCTCGGAAGTGAACAATTATAGAACAGATAACTATTCACTTATTTTAACAGTATTAATTAAATTGTATATAAAAAAATAGAAAACAAATAACTTTTTCCAATCTTAAACAAAGAATAAGTTATCGCATACAACAACTCAGATTTTTTTTCATTTAAAAACATTAAACCACATTCTTTTCAGCGTTTTGCGTACCTTGTGAAAAAAAATTAGAATTGTGAAGCTATACATCAAATACATGGTAAGCAACCGTTGCAAAATAGCGGTGAAAGATGCATTAAAAAAGCTCAAACTTCATTTTGTTGTGGTAGATTTAGGTGAAGTTGACATTATGGAAAACATTAATGAAGAGCAGCGAACCCAGCTAAAACTGGAACTGTTAGACTCCGGACTTGAATTGATGGATGATAAAAGAGCGATGTTAATTGAAAAAATAAAAAATGTGATTGTTGAAATGGTACACCATTCAGAAGAAGCCATCAAAGTAAATTTCTCAGACTATTTAAGTGAAAAATTAAATCATGATTACACTTATCTGGCAAATTTATTTTCAGAAGTGCAAGGAACCACCATTGAGCAATTTATCATCGGCCATAAAATTGAACGCATTAAAGAGTTAATTATTTATGGCGAATTAAATATTACAGAAATTGCCTGGAAAATGAATTACAGCAGTGTGGCACATTTATCCAATCAGTTTAAAAAAGTTACCGGCCTTTCCCCTTCCCATTTTAAACAAATGAAAAATAAAAGGAGAAGCCCCATTGAAGAAATTGGAAACCAAATTGGCAGACAATAGGATGCTTAAAGATAAAATTAAAATTACCCGCTTTAATAACGGTATCAAAAAATAAATGGAATCACAAACAACCAAAAATAAAAATTACACAAGAGGCTTAATAGAGGCAAGCTTAGATCCATTTGTTACCATTAGTTTGGAAGGAATGATAACCGATGTAAATAAAGCCTCCATAAAAGTTACCGGCATTTCCAGAAAAAAAATGATAAATACCGACTTCTCAAATTATTTTACAGACCCCCAAAAAGCGCAGGAAGGTTATCTTCAGGTTTTTAAAAAAGGTTTTGTGAGAGATTATCCGTTAACCATAAAACATTTAAACGGGAATTTAACCGATGTTTCCTACAACGCTTCTGTTTATAAAGACAATGCAGGCAATGTTCTGGGTATTTTTGCAACAGCAAGAGACGTTTCCGCCAAAAAATGGGCAATAGATTTAAGAAAAGCCAACAAAGAATTGGCCTTTCAAAATGCGGAAAAAGGAAAACGTGAAGAAGAGCTTGTAATCGCCAACGAAGAACTTGAATATCAAAACAATGAAAAAGGAAAACGCGCAGAGGAATTGGTGATTGCCAATGAGAAACTGGCTTTCCAGAACGATGAAAAAGAAAAACGGGCAGAGGAATTGGTGATTGCCAATGAAGAACTTGCTTTCCAGAACAATGAAAAAGAAAAACGGGCAGAGGAATTGGTGATTGCCAATGAAGAACTTGCTTT